>NZ_JBALPC010000092.1:26390-35561 GCF_036965225.1 Bacillus sp. JJ1474
ATTATTAATAGAAGAAAGCGCCTACATTATTTAGATAAAAAAATCCTACTTATAACTATAGGATTAAAAGGGAGGAATATTCATGGAATACACGGTTGAAAAATTGGTTATTAATTATAAAACACTTGAAGAGTTTAAAAAATTTAAAGAATATGGCTTACAAGAGCTTTCTATGCTTGAAGATCTGGAAGCAAATATAATTGAGAACGATAGTAAGTCACCGTTTTACGGAATTTATTTTGGGGATAAGTTAGTTGCAAGAATGAGCCTTTATCAAGTTGAAAAAAACTTTGACAGATATTTCGAACCTGCTCAAGATTACTTAGAATTATGGAAATTAGAAGTAATCCCTGACTATCAAAATAAAGGCTATGGAACTGCACTTGTTGAATATTCGAAAAGTTTAGGTCTGCCAATTAAGACAAATCCAAGAGTAAAGTCAGCTGAGTTTTGGCAAAAGATGGGCTTTTCTTCTGTTCATTATGACATGGAAAGAGATCGTGGAGAAAACCCTCTAGTATGGTTTCCAGAAGGGGTTAAAGAGCAGACTCATTAATTAGGGATGCTTAAAGCTCCAATGACCTTGACAGTGAAATAGAATATGCAAAACGGACATATGTACGAAGCGGACAAAAATTGTCCGCTTTTATTTTTTCAGATTAAATTTTTTGCTGACTATCTTCATTTTTGATTGCAACCATTTTTCTTGCTCTTTCCATAATTTCAATTAATGACTTGTATTCCTTTTCAATTGAGTTTAATTCTTTGATTAAACGTTCGTTTTCTGATGCAAGATAATACAGCTGCTTTTCAAGCTGTTGAATTCTTGCTTCATTTGTTTTAATATCTTCACTTTGTGAACTGGACTCTTCAGCTTTGTGATAAAGGTTTTTTAAGTAGCTGATCAAATCTTCAAATTCCAACGGTTTTTCATTTCCATGTGAATTTTCTGCAAGAACTTCAAGATTATCCGCTACATGGTCATTTTCTTGTAACTTTTCTGCCTCTTCAGCTTGAGGGTTGTGTTTTCTTTCCTTCCGCTGTTTTTTGGCTAGCTCAATACCAGATTTATATTGTTTTCTTACAAATGAATTCCAGCGAAATCCGCAAGCTGCTGCTGTCCTTGATAGTTTTTTCCCTACTTTTTCAAAAGCCTGAAGCTGTGTACCACCTTCTCTAATATGGCGAAGCACCAATTCAGCAAGAAGTAAATCTTCATCGTGAGTCCAAGCATCTTGTCGAGTTGAAGACATCAGAATATCCCTCCTAGTGTTTTTTATTTATACATATGCTTATGCTAGAAAAGATAGACTGATATCCTAAATGATTATCTATAAAGAATGTAGAAAAACCTTATTTTTTCTCCAAAAACTTGGCTACTTGCTGATGATGTGCGTCACTCTCCCATAATTTCGCACATCTCCTTACCTCTTCCTTCACTCTCTCTTGAAGCCCGGACTCATTCCATTTATTAATAAACATTGTTTTATAGGCTTTTAACACATCTGACTCTAAACAAAGTATATTTTTTAAGTGTTTTCGGGCGCTTTCTAGAATATCCCCCTCGACAATAGATTGAACAAACCCTAGTTCTTTTAATTGTTCTGCTTCATAAGTGTGAGCTTCCATTAGCATTTTCATCGCATTCGCAGGCAAAAGTCTTTCAGATAGAAAGGTTCCGCCTCCCCAGCCAGTAGTAATAGCCAAAGAACCTTGGATAAATCCAGCCTTAACATGCTTACTTGCAATACGAAAATCACAGGCTGAAGCTAGCTCACAGCCTCCTCCAACGGCAGTTCCGTTCAGCAGGGCAATTGTAGGCTTTGGCAACAGCAAAAGCTTGACTAGTAAATCGGACATTCTACTAAGCATCACATAGGCTTCCTCCTCTGTTCTTAAACGATGGAAATCGGATAAATCCCCACCAGAACAAAACGCCTTTCCCCCTTGACCTGTTATTGCCAGAACCTTAATATCATCTTCATTAGCTAGAGACAGGGCTTCTTCTAAACCGTCCATAATTTCATAACTGATTGCATTTCTTTTATCTGGTCTGTTAATCGTAAACACTAATAATCCATCTGCATGCTTTTCCAATATGTATGAGTCCATGAGATCCCCCATCAGCATTTATATTGTTCTTTCTCCTTCTAATAGTAGCTCAAAACGATAAAAGCACAAGAACATTATGTTCTTGTGCTTTTATCTGATTGGAAATTAGTTGTTAACAACTTCTTTTCCTTTGTATGTTCCGCAAGCCTTACATACGCGGTGAGCAAGTTTCATTTCACCACAGTTTGGGCATTCTACCATACCAGGTACCTGTAATTTAAAATGGGTACGACGTTTTCTTTTCGCAGTTTTAGAAGTTCTTCTAAAAGGTACAGCCATTAGTCCCACCTCCTTAAAGAGATTTAGAGAGTGTAGTTTTCCTCCAATTATGAATCGGAAGAAGGATCACTATGATCAAAAAAATGAGCAAGTCCAGCAAGACGAGGATCTATTTTATCCTTTTTATCTTGCTCCTGAATGACCTCCCAATCCTTTCCAGACTGAGGAGCTCCTTCTTCACTGCTATCTTCGCAGAATACTTGCATTGGAACCTCGAGTAACAGGATCTCATGAATGACCGGCATTAGGTCAATCACATCACCTATTACTTGGTGAACTTCCTCATCGGTTTCATAATCTAAACCTTTTAAGAGAAAAGTTTCAGTTGTTTCTACATTAATTGGATAGCTTACGTCAACTAACGTACGAGAACAAGGAAGAATTATTTTCCCTTCCATTTTTAAATGGAAGGATACCTTTGCAGAATCAATATCCGCTCGGCCAGTGACCCTCATCGGTGATGCATCTCTAATTGTCGGATCAATGTTTTTAATCTCGTCAACTTCAACTAATTCATCAATGAGCAATTCCTTGCTTCGATATTTTTGTAACTGACTTAATGTCCATTTCATATAAATCACCCCAAGGCAACAAAGGTAATTATAGCTTTCAAATAATTATTTGTCAATAAAAAATCTTTACAGTATAATGTGTTCATTATCAGATTATTTAAACCCTTTGTCCTTTCTGCTTTTTTATTATCCTTCACCTCCCCACTCTCTTTTAAACTAATGTAAGGAGACAAAATGAAAATGAATGCTGTTGGCGTAATTGTAGAATATAATCCTTTTCATAATGGACATGCTTTTCATCTGCAGGAAGCAAAAAAACTTGCAGATGCTGAAGTTGTTATTGCGGTGATGAGCGGTAATTTTCTTCAAAGAGGCGAACCCTCCCTAGTATCAAAATGGAAGCGCACAGAGATGGCATTAAAGGCCGGAGCTGATATTGTTTTTGAACTGCCATATTCCTTTGCTACACAGCAGGCTAATTCATTTGCAAGCGGCGCAGTTTCCATTCTCGAAGCTGCAGGATGTCATTCCCTTTGCTTTGGAAGTGAATCAGGAGATATCGAAAGCTTTTACCGGACTATCACCTTCCTTGAAACAAATAATGAACATTATCAAAGACAAGTGAAATATTATTTAGAACGAGGAAATAGTTATCCGAAGGCAACTTCTTTATCTTTCCATGATCTATCCCCACATAAAGAGTTGCTTGATATGTCAAAACCTAATAATATATTGGGTTTTCAATATATAAAGGCTGTTCAAAAACAAGGTGCTTCTATTCAGCCTTTGACAGTGTCTAGGAAGAGTGCAGATTATCATGATCCTCATTTTTCTTCTGAAACGATTGCTAGTGCAACAAGCATTAGAAAAGCCTTATTCTCAGAGGAAGGTAATATGGCTGACCTTAAACAATACATGCCTAAAACATCCTATCAAGCACTACTTGATTATAGACAGGAATTCGGGCTTTTTCATCAATGGGAGACCTATTGGCCGTATTTAAAATATAGAATTCTGCATTCCACTTTGAAGGAATTAAGCTTTATTTATGAAGTGGAAGAAGGTCTAGAAAATCGTCTTGCTGACGCTGTACTCGTATCGAATAGTTTTAATGAGTTTATGAAAAAAATAAAAACGAAGAGGTATACGTGGACAAGGCTTCAAAGGGCATGTTTACATATTTTAACAAATACAAGAAAGAATGAAATGAATAATCAAGCTGAAAAAGCAGAATATTTGCGTCTATTAGGAATGACTTCTAAAGGGAGACAGTATTTAAACAAGAAAAAATCACGGCTGCAGCTGCCTTTAATTTCAAAAATTTCCTCAGTGCACAATAATCAACTAGCACTTGATATTAAAGCTTCCCGGATTTATTCAATGGGTGCCTTAGGAAATGCCCAGCAGCGCCTGTTGGAAATGGAATTTAAACAGCCGCCGCTTTTCCTGGAATAACAAAAATTCAACATCAAAAATAGCGGTTTATGCCGCTATTTTGATTTTAGTTTATATAAATAATCAATGGCTTCATCAAATGTATCAACGGGAACAACTTTCATTTTTGAACCAATATCCTTCGCCGTCTTTACTGCCGCATTATAATTAGAATCTTGTGCTCCACCTTCTTTTGGAGCAAAGAAAATTTCTGCACCAGCTTTATCAGCAGCAACAATTTTTAGCTCAATTCCCCCAATTCTCCCTATCACTCCTTTTGAGTTAATCGTTCCAGTTCCGGCAATTTTATATCCTCTCGTATAATCTTCTTCCACTAACTGATTATATATTTCCAACGAGAACATAAAGCCTGCGGAAGGTCCGCCAATATCCTCGCTGTTTATCGTTACATTTGGCTTTACCTCAATTTCCTTATCATCCACTAAGGCAATCCCAACACCAGCTTTTCCAGTCTCTTGAAGTTTTTGTAACGCAATCTTGATCTCACTTATTTTATTTTGGCGTTCAAATGTAAACTCTACTTCGTCACCTTCATTTTTTCCGGAAATATAAGTAATAAATTGATCTGAGGATTCAAATTCCTTCCCATCAACTTTAAAGATGCGGTCACCTGCTTTCAGTTTTCCATCAGCAGGCATACCAGGCTTCACATTCAAGACAAAAATGCCATGATACTTATAATGAATGGGAATTTTCGCTTTCTTGTATGCCGTTTCAATGGCTGACTGTTTAGAAGAAGACATTAAATGAAGCTGCCGAACATTATATTCTTCATCCGTTTCGTTTTCCCTCCTGATTTCATCAATTTGATATAGTTCATGATATGGGTTTAGCTTTGCAATGGCATATGAATATATATTTGCTTTCCCCATCCTCACAGTCGTCAGCATGAAGCTTCCTGCTTCCTCGTATCCGTTTTCGACTTGAATGATTGGTCCAAGTTCTTTTGCTAAGCCTGGCTTAGACACATAGTACGGTAAGGAATAAAAAGAACTTAATATTAGAATGATTGCTGCGGTCATGAAGGAACGTATAATGTATTTATTTCTCATTCACTTGCAGGCTCCTTCCACTGGTTGATTACTTCTTTAATTTGTTTAATTTGCTTTCTCGTTTCTTCTTCCCCAATTCGAATGATATCTTCAATATTTGTAAATGCTCTTGAACTATACATTTCAACCCGTGGCTTAATCATAAAATCCGAAACAATTTCCCGATGAGTGACTAATTCCATCTGCAAAATATCCAAACTCTGCATAATTACATCGTAAATGGATGTAATTTCAGCATTTGTTTTGACATGTGATACATCTATCGCAATGACAATATCTGCACCCATTTCCTTTACAACAGATACGGGGACACGGTCAACAACCCCGCCATCTACAAGGAGACGACCGTTAAGTTTTTCAGGAACAAATATCCCAGGAATTGATATACTGGCACGAACTGCATCAGCAATGGGACCTTTTTCAAAGATCACCTTTTCCCCAGTCATTAAATCTGTTGCAACTACCTTAACCGGCAGCTCTAATTGCTCTAAATGTTTGCCGTGAGTAAAAATACGTATAAGCTCCTTCACTTTTTTCCCTGCAATAAAACCCATTTTCGGAACAGTAAAATCCAGATAATATTTACGTTTAAAAGCTTTAGCTAATTTATATAAGCGGTTAATATCCAATCCGGCCCCGTAAAAACATCCAACCATCGCGCCCATACTGCTCCCAGCTATAAAATCAATCGGAATTCCTTCTTCCTTCAATACCTTAATAGCTCCTAAATGTGCAAACCCTCTAGCTCCTCCTGATCCAAGTGCCAATCCAATTTTCGGCCTTTCCAAAAAGATTCCTCCTTCGAGGCTATTTTTCTTTGTGTTATGAGCTGTATGCCTAAATGTGAGGTAATTAATGATTCATGTTCAATCTTATGGTCTATTTTACTGTTCTATGAGTATATTGATTTATAGAGGACAAGGCTTATTTGAAGTAACAGTCAGTTCAACTTTTGAGGGAGGCTCTGCCTAGTGTTACGTTCTAAAATAAAAACAATCATTCTTGCCTTATCCGTAACGATGATGGCCATATCACTTATATCTTTTCCTCAAGAGTCTGTAGATGCTTCCATAAGGGGCTTGAACATGTGGTGGGAAATCGTATTTCCTTCCCTTTTACCTTTTTTTATTGTTTCTGAAATGCTTATAGGGTTTGGAGTAGTCAGGTTCATTGGTGTACTCCTTGAGCCGCTTATGCGCCCATTATTCAAGGTTCCTGGTGTTGGCGGGTTTGTTTGGGCAATGGGCATGGCATCCGGGTTTCCTGCAGGTGCAAAATTAACTCTGCACGACTAAGACAAGAAGGTCAAATATCCAAAACTGAAGCTGAACGATTAGTTTCCTTCACTAATTGTTCCAATCCATTGTTTATTTTCGGTGCTGTGTCTGTCGGTTTTTTCCATAATGCAAAGCTTGGTGTAATCCTTGCATTAGCTCATTATTTAGGCAATATTACAGTTGGACTTTCAATGAGATTTTATGGCCGTAAAAACGAAGCGACTAACGAGAAGAAACAAAGAAAGCCCTCTATTAGATATGCATTATCCGTCCTTCATCGTACGAGAATTAATGATAATCGGCCGATTGGCAAGCTACTTGGCGATGCAGTCATGTCGTCTATTCGAACATTATTAATGATTGGCGGATTTATTATTCTTTTTTCTGTCATTAATAAATTACTTTACCATCTTGGAATTACCGCCTTTTTAGCTGGCGGATTAGAATTTATCCTGTCAGCATTTAGTCTTCCAGTTGAATTAAGCACTCCATTTATTTCGGGTATTTTTGAAATCACTCTTGGGAGTCAGTTGACCAGCCAAGTTCAGGAAGCAACTCTAATGCATCATGCAATCATTACAAGCTTTATTTTAGCATTCAGCGGCTTTAGTGTTCAGGCGCAAGTCGCAAGTATACTAGCACAGACTGATATTGATTTTAAGCCGTTCTTCATTGCACGGATATTTCATGGTTTTTTTGCTGCTTTATATGCAGCCCTTCTCTGGAATCCTGTATATGAGCGTTTTTACAATACTGAACAGCCTTCGAATGCAGTGCCAGTTGCCTTTTTGGGTGAAGGCTCCTGGATGCATAAATGGTTTACAAGTCTTTCGGAAGCCGGTCCTCTTATCACTATCTTCGCATTGCTATGTTACACAATATTACTTGCAAGAAGATTAGGAAGATAGCTTTAATGTAATGTAAATTAACGAGCACGAAATGTGCTCGTTTGTTTTATTTATTAAATTTATCCTTAAGTGCTTCTTCTACAGCAGGGGGAACAAGCTCAGAAACCTTTCCATTATATTTGGCAACTTCCTTTACAATACTAGAGCTTAAAAAAGAATATTGATTGTTTGTCATGATGAAAAAGGTTTCAATTTTATCATTTAGTACACGGTTCATGGAAGTGATCTGCATCTCATATTCAAAATCCGAAACTGCACGCAGACCGCGAATAATAGCGCTTGCATTTACCATATTCGCATAATCCACAAGCAAGCCCTGAAAGGCAGAAACCGTCACATTTGGTATCTCCTTAGTCACTTCCTTTATTAACTTTAACCTTTCATCAACAGTAAATAATGGATTTTTCGAAGAGTTATTTAATACAACAACATGAATTTGATCAAATACTTTTGCTCCTCTTTTAATAATATCCAGATGTCCATAAGTAATTGGATCAAAACTACCAGGGCAAACAGCAATACCGCCCATAATTATCCCCCTCGTATATTTATATCGGCATATGATAGATTGTTATCGCAATCATACCGTATTTTTCATATTTTCGCTTTTCAAGTCTTCCAACAGTGTCAGGTAATTGAATATCAGAGCCATGCTCACATACAATGGTTCCGCCTTCAACAAGCACATTTTCTGTATTAATTATTTCCATCAGTTTTAAAAGCTGCTGTTTTTTATAAGGAGGATCCATAAAGATAATATCAAAAGATAATTCTCTTTTTATAACTGCCTTCAAAGCTCTTTCCGCTTCATTTCGATAAATTTCTGCTCTGTCCTCAAAATCACATGTATTCACATTTTCGTGAATAGTCTGAATCGCTTTCCCATCCTTGTCTACAAAAATCGCCTTCTCAATGCCACGGCTTAAAGCTTCTATGCCAAGCCCCCCGCTCCCGGCGAATAAGTCAAGGACAGTTCCCCCATTAAAATAAGGTCCAATCATATTAAACATGGCTTCCTTCACTTTATCAGTTGTTGGTCTTGTTGAACTTCCAGGTACGGCCTTTAGTGCCTTTCCTTTTCTAGTTCCTGAAACTACTCTCATTATTCATTATCACCACTAATCATTACTCTGTCTATTTTTTCCTTCCTATCCTATCATAATTATTATCTGTCGCCAACATGTTATTCGATTCATCCCACCAAGGTGTAAAAAAATGATGATTGATCCATTTAATGGACCACTGGAAAAAAATATCCCTAATAGTGTATATCCAGAGCTATTGTGGAAATAATGTAATTAACAGCATCTATTCGAGGATGTTGTTGCCAACCGCGGAGAAGACTTACGTTTCCCCATAAGTTCTTCCTCCGGTTTCTCCTCTCCCTTTGCCTTCTATCCTTAATGAGGATATAGAAGGACCCTGCAGAATTTCTGCAGGGTTTTTTATTTTTTCCAAACCTGTTATCTTAATAAGAAAAAATAATTTCATCATCCTCTTCTTCAATCGTAACCTTAAACAATGTTTCAATCCATTGCCCGCTCATATATATATTTCCATTAATGACCGCTAATGG
>NZ_JBALPC010000093.1:0-9560 GCF_036965225.1 Bacillus sp. JJ1474
ATGAGAAGTAAAAGGAAAAGAAAAACAACCTATTCGAAAGGGAAGTTATTAATTTCATTGATTGTTTGTTTAACATTAGTTTTTACAACGGTTAAGACAAACAATCATAGTGAAGCATTGGCTGTTTCTAGTTTATCACAGCCGATTAATATTATGTATTCCTTACTTACAAAGAGGCATTTTGATCATACAGAGGAGATGAATGGTTACGTTAATAATAAAATTCAAGCTTTTTACATATTAAAGAAAAAAATGGATCAAGAACATAATGAACAAACATTAAATGAGCAAGAACTGAAAAATAAACCGGAAAAGCATGACCCTGTAGAGAATGATATTAATAGTATAGAAACTAGTCTTAAAGATAGCGTTTCTTCAAAACAAGAAAACTCCCAAATAAAGCTACAAAATGAACAAAAAGTCATATATTTAACATTTGATGACGGACCTTCCGCCTATACATTAGACATACTGCAAACATTGAATACATTTGACATGAAGGCTACTTTTTTTATGCTTGAGCCTAATATGAGAATGTATCCAGAGGAATTACATGCTATTATCAATAACGGTCATATCCCAGCCTTACATGGAGTTTCACATAATGTCGCCAAAATTTATCGGTCGGAAAAGACAGTAGTTGACGAAATGACAAAAGCGCAAGCCACCTTAATGCAAATGACAGGTACAGGCACATCCTTAATTAGAACTCCTTATGGTTCCGCGCCATACATGAAACCTTCCTATTTGAAAGCCGTGGAAGCAGCCGGGTTTAATCTATGGGATTGGACAGTAGATAGTGAGGATTGGAAATACCGCAATGGTGAATATGTTGAAAGAGTTATTCAACAAATCGAAAATTTTAAACATAAGGATAGACCAATGGTCATTTTACTCCATGATAGAAGAACAACAGCAGAGCATTTGCCATCTCTGCTAACCTATTTTCAAACAAACGGGTATAAAGCCGAAATATTGAATGAGCAACTTTCTGCCTTTCACTTTTAAAAAAGCTGGACATTCATTCCGGCTTTTTCTTATGTCCAAATAAAGAGTTAGATGATTTACATGTCATAAATGCCCAGTTTCCCCGATAAGCTTTTATGAATGAACTGTTCATAAGGGGGAGATTGTTTGGCTGCTAGCTACGAAAAGGCTGCAAAATTTGAGCATGGATTTTGGCTGCAAGTATTAGGAGATCATGCCCGATTTATCCATGATTCCCTTGCACCGTCAGAAAAAGAATTCATTCATGAAGCCAATTATTTTATTCAGGTTTTTGATCAGCTCCTTGGTAGAGTAGGAGTAGGGAATTTGCAGGATTTAACAGTGGAAGCAGATGAAGAAGCCAAGAAAATTAGACAGTTTAAGCTGACTATTCTTGAGCGCCATCTTGTTGGAAAAGTAAAGATTCATCTCGGGCCAACTTTTATGAATCATATGGTAAACGAAGTAGATGAGTACCTGCTTCTGTTAAAGTATTTGAAAAACGGGGAAGCAGCACCTGTTTTTCATGAGTTGCATCACCATTTGCTATGGCTATTGGATGCTGCAGGGCATGCAGGGGCCATTTCTGATAATATGGAACTTCCAGAAAAAAAGATTAAAAAATTGAGTGATGAGTTTACAAAGGATTTTGAAGCCTTTTATTTAAAAGCTGTTGAATTGACGGGATTTCTAAGAACAAATCTTACAGCATTTCCTGCATTGAAAAAATTTAATAAAGATGTGTCATTAGAAATGAAACTGTTCATGAACTTTTTAGATGAAATTGAGGAGCTTAGGTTAAGTAAAGAAGCATTAGGAACATTTTCTGCGCTAATGGCAGACCATATGTTCAGAGAAGAATGCTATTATTTAACAAAGCTTGCAGAATCAACACAGTCAGAAAAACCTGATTGTAATCCTGCTAAGCCTAGATTGAAGGAATAGAGAAGTGAAGCCACCCTTTTGGCGGTTATTTTTTTCGCAGATTAACGCGCATTCACTATTTAAAAGATTCACTTAATTCTAGTAAGAAAGCATCATTTTTGTAAAAGTAGAACATATGTTCTTTTCCTAGGACAGGTTTGTGATATAATAGAGAAGCAATAGGGAGTTTTCTCAAGGGTGGTCGGCTAACCCCATTTGAAAGGGGGTGATGCCTATGACAGTATTCGAAACGATTATGATTATGATTTCATTTTCAAGTCTGATCATCGCTGTCTTGTCTTTTAACCACAAAAAATAGACCTCCCTTGACCTGATAATTGAGGAGAGGTCTAGTCTTTTGACTGGCCGCCGCTCAGGGAACGACGACTATTGCGGATGACCGTGGGTGCTCCAACACCTGCGGTCATTCATTTAAATGATATCTACAACTATAGGATAACATATCCGATTAAGAAAGTCATCCCGAAGTTCTTTACCTAAGCATCCTCCTCGTCTGGCTTTATTGCCATAAATGTGGCAATGATGGCTATGACAGTAAGACCGCTTAAGAAATAAAATAATACCTTTTCAGTATGCTCCATAAATAAAGCCATGACAGGCGGACCTGCAGCAACACCAATAAATCTCATCGAATGATAAATGGATGTGATGGTTCCTCTTTCTTCTTTTTCAATTCCACATGTAATTAAGGCATCCAAACAAGGAAGGGCTACCCCTATTCCGATACCGCCAAATGTAAATAAAATGAGCATGAACCATAATCCGCTTGAGAAGCTTAAAATAGCAACGGATACAGCAGTCAATGCAGATCCTCCGAAGATGATCCATTTCATTAATACTTTATTTTCTTTTATTATTTTTCCGGTTATAAAAGAGGCTATACATAAAGCCCCTAATGGGACTGCAAGTAAAAAGCCTTTTTTAATATTGATGATATTATATGTTTTTTCCAGTACATCCGATAAATAAAACAACACTCCAAATAAAACAAACATCATGATGGCACCAATGACGAAGATGGCATACAACCATTTTCCATTATGTGTAAATGTATTTTTAATGTTTACTAAAAACTGCTTGAATGGCACGGGCTCCTCACGTTCTTTAGGTGTTTTGATTAAAAGCCATACAAGTAATATCGAAAGGGCACAAAACACTGGGAAAGCAAAGAATGGGAGAAACCAGAAAAAACTGGCTAGAAAGGCTCCAAGTATTGGACTAAGTACTTTTCCAAATGTATTTGATGTTTCGATCATTCCAAGCGAACTGCTCACTTCATCATCGTTTTTAAACATATCACCAATGAGTGGCATGACAATGGGAGATGCTCCGGCTGCCCCAACCCCTTGTAAAGCACGGCCGCAAAGAATGATCCAATAGGCGTCATTAGCTTTCCAGGCAGCCCATCCAGAGATGAGTCCTCCAATTCCTGCAATTAAGAGGCTAGGGATAATGACCTTTTTCCTTCCGATATAGTCTGATAATCCTCCTGCTATAGGGATTAGGATAATGGCTACAATTGAATACACGGTCAGAATCATACTAGTCTGTAAAGCAGATATATTAAGGTTTTTCTCCATAGCAGGCAATACAGGAATAAGCATGGAATTTCCAAGTGTCATTACAAGTGGGATAGAAGCGAGTGACAGAACAGCCCACTTTTTGTTATGGACATTGCCTCTAGACTTTTTCTTTGCCTTTTGGCCTCCAATTTCTAATTTTTCAACATGCTCCATTGAACATACCATCCCCTTAACCATCATACCTAATATTAATATGGCTTTAAAAAAAGAAAGTAGTAGGGACTTTTTATGGTAAAATTTAATTGGAATTCATTGTCATGTATTAATATGGGTAGAAGGCAGATTGAGGGAAATAATATCAATATTCGAGGTGTATTTAATGGGAAATCAAATTTTTACATTAAATATTGGCAGGTCGAATCTTCATTTGTGGGATGGAGTGACTATTAATTCAGCAATAAGAAAAAAGCAAGTGAGTGAATCTTTTCTGACAAAAGAAGGATTTACAGGAGATTCAGTTGGTAACCGTGAATTTCATGGGGGAACGGATAGGGCTGTTTGCTTATATCCTTTTGAACATTATCAGCAATGGGAAAAGGAATTTCAAAAGCCGTTTCAGATGCCTGCATTTGGGGAAAATATTAGTGTGGCTGATCATCAAGAGAAGGACGTTTATATTGGCGATATTTTTTTACTCGGTGAAGCCATTATTCAGGTTTCACAAGGGAGGGTGCCATGTGTATCCATTTCCAAGCATAACAAAGCTGAGAACTTGCTTAGCAGGGTAGTGAAGACTGGGTATACTGGCTATTTCTTTAGGGTCCTGCAGGAGGGTATAGTGAAGGAGGACTCTTCACTGACATTAGTGGAGAGAAAGCAGGAGAAGTTCTCTGTATTAGCGGGAAATCAACTAATGTTTCATGATCGAAAAAATCGTGCAGCGATTGAAGAGCTGCTCCAGGTAGAGGAGCTTGCAGAAGCTTGGAGAAATAGGTTAAAGAAGGCTCTTTAAAAAAAATGAATTTTTATCCTTGACTTTTTTTATAATTAAGAATAATATAAAAAGCAACATAACGTACGGCGTTGACGAAGAGTAGTAACTTTTACGGGTACTTAAGAGAGCTGATGGGTGGTGCGAATCAGTGTAATCGTATTAGCGAATGGACTTCCGAGCCTCCAAACCGAACCTTTAATAGGAGCAGTAGGCTTTGGCGAAAAGTCTCATCGTTACAAGAGACAGGTATTCAAATGATTATTTCATTTTGATATCTGTTAAGTGAGCTAATTTTAGCTAATGAAGGTGGCACCACGGGTCTCTCGTCCTTTTTTTGGAGGGAGGCCCTTTTTGTATTTCAAATATTTATTGTTATAGCCTTTTAAAAAAGAATAACTAAATCGTTGAGTAAGAGTAGTACAATGTTCAGAAGCATTACAGAGAGCCGGAAAGGGTGAGAGCCGGTATGTGGAGAGCAGTTGGAATGGACTTGCGAGAGGCTTCTTGAAGGATAGTAGGGAAGCACGGAATTCCACCGTTATATGGATAGGGTATCGATTTACATCCGTACCTGAACAAGGGAGCAGAATTCTGTTCTAAATTTGAGGTGGCACCACGGTCAACGATACGTCCTCTATATGCACAAATATTGTGCGTATAGGGGACTTTTTTATTTTTATAACCGTTAAGGAGAGTGTATCATGCCGAAAGTAAAGGAAATCATTATTAGCGAAATTGAAGGGGATACGTTAACCCCAATTCTTATTTACCAGCGTCTTAAAGGGACAAAAAAATTTCTCTTTGAAAGCTCACTTAAACATGAAAAGGCTGGCAGGTACTCTTTTATTGGAACAGATCCCGTTATTGAATTAATTGGAGAAGAAGATTCCAGTACAATCCTTTCAGCAAAGGGAAGGAAACGGATTCAGAAGCATCCGCTTGAAGTATTGAAAGATATACTGCCGCCGATTGAACAGGATGAGATTGGAAATTTTCCATTTTGTGGGGGTGCTGTAGGCTATGTAGGCTATGATGTCATTCGCCAGTATGAAAATATCGGGAAGGCCCCAAAGGATGAATTACATATTCCCGATGTTCATTTAATGTTTTTCGAGGAAGTGGTCGTGTTTGATCATCTTGAACAGAAAGTGTATTTAATCTCTATTCCTTTATTTAGCGAGTTATCTGAATTGCAATCTTTACATGAAAAGAGACTAGATGAAATTCAGCATGGCAAAGTGAACAGTGAACCAAGTGAAGTTTCACTTTCAACTTTTAAAGCATCCATAAAGAGAGAAGAATTTATCGAAAAAGTGAAGCGGGCGAAAGAACATATTGTAGAAGGTGATATTTTCCAAGTGGTGCTGTCTCAGCGTTTGCAAGGAACAATTACGGGTGATCCATTTTCTTTCTATCGCAAGCTTAGAGTGCAAAATCCATCCCCTTATATGTATTATTTAGACTTCGAAGGCTACAAAATCGCGGGTACTTCACCGGAAAGCTTAATTAAGGTAAATGGCGGGAAGGTGACAACTAATCCAATAGCGGGAACAAGGCCAAGAGGGAAATCCGAGGTGGAAGATCATTCCTATGAAAAAGATTTATTGGTGGATGAAAAGGAGCTTGCGGAGCACCGAATGCTGCTGGATTTAGGCAGAAACGACCTTGGCCGTGTTTGTGAGCTTGGTTCAATTGAAATTGAGAAGTATATGAAGATTGAGAAATATAAACATGTCATGCACCTAGTATCAGAGGTGAGCGGTACTTTAAAAAAGGATTTATCAGCGATCGATGCTTTAATCGCTTGTTTGCCGGCAGGAACGGTTTCTGGCGCTCCAAAAATTAGAGCGATGGAAATTATTAACGAGCTGGAGGAAGTAAAAAGAGGTGTTTATTCAGGAGCAATCGGATATTTCTCAGCGAATGGAAGTATGGACTTTGCACTTGCAATTCGGACGATGTTAATTAAGGATCAAAAAGCATTTATTCAGGCGGGTGCCGGGATTGTTCATGATTCTGTGCCGGAAAAAGAGTTTGAAGAAACGATTCATAAATTAAGAGCTTTTTTGGAGGGCCAAGATGATATTACTTATTGATAATTATGATTCATTTACTTATAACCTATATCAATATTTAGGGGAGCTCGGGGAAGAAGTACATGTCGTAAGGAACAACAGGATTTCAATAGAGGAGATCAAGGAAATGGAACCGGATGCCATTGTGTTGTCACCTGGGCCTGGCAGACCGGAGGATGCAGGGATTTGTTCAGCCATTATCCAATCCTTCTATGAGACCAAGCCAATATTGGGAATATGCCTTGGACATCAAGCAATCGGGTATACATTTGGAGCAAATATAACGAAAGCAAACAATATTATGCACGGGAAGATTTCAAAATTAAAACATAATGGATCAGATTTATTTGCATACTTGCCTCAGCCAATTGACATCATGCGGTACCATTCTCTTGTGATTTCAGAGGAGACATTACCTGAGGGATTTCAGATCCTTGCAAAATCGATGGATGACAATGAAATAATGGCGATCAAACATAAGCAATTCCCGTTATTTGGCCTTCAATTTCACCCAGAATCAATTGGAACCGCATTAGGTAAAAGAATATTGGGAAATTTCTTAAATCATATCGGGAGGGGAAGTAAGCATGAAAAGCATCTTACAGAAAATTTCTAATGGGGATTCATTAACAGAACAAGAAATAACGGAAGCAACCGAGCTTCTATTTACTGAGGATATTACAGATAGCGAAATTGCAGGTTTATTAATCGGCCTAAAAACGAAAGGAGAAACAGTTGAAGAAATTGCCGGCTTAGCTAAAGCGTTAAGGGGAAAATCACTGACGTTTAATACGAGAATTCCGAATGTTATGGATAATTGCGGAACAGGAGGAGATGGGTCTAAAAGCTTTAATATTAGTACAACTTCTGCTTTTGTTCTTGCAGGTGCTGGAATTCCAGTTGCCAAGCATGGAAACAGAAGTGTATCAAGTAAAACGGGAAGTGCGGATGTATTAGAACATCTAGGTGTGGATTTAAATTTGGATGCTGCACGTACAGAGGAAATTTTACTAAAGGTTGGGATTGCCTTTTTATTCGCTCCACATGTACACCCGCAGCTGAAAAGGATTATGAAAGTGAGAAAAGATTTGCGAATTCCGACTGTCTTTAATTTAATTGGACCGCTCACAAATCCTGTTGATTTAGAGACACAGCTCCTCGGGATCTATCGCCGAGATTTTCTCGTACTCTTTGCAGAAGTGTTAAAGACATTAGGAAGAAAACGTGCAGTTGTCCTAAATGGGGCAGGGTTTATGGATGAGGCGTCACTTCAGGGAGAGAATCATTTAGTGATTCTGGAAAATGAAAACTTGACTGAAAGAGTCCTTCATCCAGAAGAGGTAGGTTTATCAGTATACACGAATGATGCCATTCGCGGCGGCGATTCCAAAGAGAATGCACGTATCCTCTTGAATGTATTGAATGGAAAGAAGGGAGCTTATCGCGATACAGTTCTCCTTAATGCAGGAATTGGAATCTTCACAGCAGGAAAAGCGCAGACAATTCAAAAAGGGATTGAATATGCAAAGAAGAGCATTGATTCTGGAGCGGCACTAAATAAACTGGAACAGCTCATTCATGAGAGCAAATTTATAAAGGAAAGGGTGATCTGAGGTGACTACGATCTTAAATATCATTTTAGAAGAAAAGGAAAAAGAGATTTTGGGACTAAGGGATGAAAAATTGGACATTCATGACCAGCCGCTTAGAAAAAAGCGCTCCTTTCTTAAAAAGCTTCAACAAAGGGATTCACTTGCAATTATCGCTGAATTTAAAAGAGCATCACCTTCAAAAGGGGATATTAATATCGGTGCTGATCCTCAGGTCCAAGCTCAATCTTATATAGATTTTGGAGCGGATGCCATTTCTGTTCTGACCGATACTCACTTTTTTAAAGGAGGTTTTGAGGATTTATCGTCAGTTAGGGAAGCTGTTGATGCCCCATTGCTCTGCAAGGATTTTATCATTGATGAAGTTCAGATTCTGAAAGCGAAATCCTCTGGGGCAAATTTGATTCTGTTAATTGCTGCAGCATTGGAGGAGCAGCGTCTGACAGAGCTATATAATTTCGCTTTAAACAACGGGCTTGAAGTGCTTATGGAGGTTCATAATGAGGCTGAGCTGCTAAAGGTCCTGCGTACTGGAGCACAAATAATCGGCGTTAATAATCGTGATTTAAAAACCTTCTCAGTTGATTTAGCCATAACGGAAAAGCTTGCTCCAAAAATTAAAGCAGCAGGTGCCTTCCTCATAAGTGAAAGCGGCATTAAAACAGTAGAGGATGTTCAAAGAGTGATAGATGCTGGTGCCGATGGAATCCTTGTTGGGGAGGCATTTATGAAATCTGAAAATCTCGAAGGTTTAATGAAGCGAATGAAACAGCCTATAAAAGAGGTGACGAACTAATGAAGGTGAAAATTTGTGGAATTATGGACGTTGAAACTGCGTTAAAAGCGATCGAATCGGGTGCAGATGCGCTTGGGTTTGTTTTCGCAGATAGCAAAAGGAAAATCAATTCTGATCAAGCAAGGGAAATTATTAAAGTAATTCCTGATGAGGTCCTTAAGGTAGGCGTGTTTGTGAATGAAGATCCGGATGTCATTCGAAAGATTGTCAATGAGGCAGGAATCAATGTCATCCAGCTTCATGGGGATGAGTCACCTGAATATTGTTCGCAATTTTCTGTACCGGTCATAAAGGCGTTAAGCATTGAATCTCAAGAGGATTTAAATCAAATTAGTCAGTTTTCGTGTGATTATTACCTTCTTGATAGCCCTAAAGGGAAATACCGCGGGGGGAACGGGGTCACATTTGATTGGAATGTATTAACCGGTGAAAACTTGGACGGGAAAAAGGTCATTCTTGCTGGCGGACTTTCAATTGATAATGTTGAGCAGGCCATTGAGATAACGGCACCGTATATGGTCGATGTCAGCAGTGGGGTAGAAACAGACGGAAAAAAGGATGTAAATAAGATAAAAATATTTATTAATCAGGCTAAAAAAAGATCCATGCATGGAATTGGCTGACAAACGT
>NZ_JBALPC010000093.1:9730-13175 GCF_036965225.1 Bacillus sp. JJ1474
TAAAAATTGGCTGATAAAGTACCAGAACTGGCTGATAAACATGAAAATTTGCCTGACAACGGGAGGAACTATTATGACAACCTATACATTACCTGATGAACGTGGACATTTTGGTGCATTTGGGGGAAGATTTGTGCCAGAAACGTTAATGCAAGCAGTTCTTGAACTCGAAACAGAATATAAAAAATCGCTGGAAGATCCAGAGTTCCAAAACGAGCTAAATGATCTTCTAAAAGATTACGTTGGACGGGAAACGCCATTGTACTTTGCCAAAAACTTAACAAAGCATCTTCAAGGGGCAAAGATTTATTTAAAACGTGAGGATTTAAACCATACAGGCGCACATAAAATTAATAATTCCTTAGGTCAGGCTTTACTGGCCGCCCGAATGGGGAAACGAAAGATTGTTGCCGAAACAGGGGCAGGACAGCATGGAGTGGCTACCGCAACTGCCTGTGCACTTCTTAATTTAGAATGCATTATTTATATGGGAGCTGAGGACATTCGCAGACAGCAGCTGAATGTGTTTCGAATGGAGCTTTTAGGTGCAAAGGTTGTCAGTGTTGAGTCAGGCAGTGCAACCCTTAAAGATGCTGTCAATGAGGCGTTACGATATTGGGTGACGAATGTGGAGGATACTCATTATATTCTTGGGTCCGTAATGGGGCCGCACCCTTTTCCGATGATTGTCCGTGATTTTCAAAGTGTTATTGGGAAGGAAACGAAGCAGCAATTTATAGAAAAAGAAGGAAAGCTTCCCGAGGCAATTGTGGCCTGTATCGGTGGCGGAAGCAATGCTATGGGGATGTTTTATCCATTTATTAAAGATGAAGATGTTCAGTTGTATGGGGTAGAGGCGGCAGGATTAGGATTAAATACTTCAAAGCATGCAGCTTCAATGACAAAAGGAAAACCAGGAATTCTTCATGGCGCACTCATGTACTTACTTCAGGATGAAGATGGACAAATTAAAGAGGCCCATTCCATTTCAGCCGGGCTTGATTACCCAGGTGTCGGACCTGAGCACAGTTATTTAAAAGATATTGGCCGGGTGAAATATGAATCTATTACCGATGAAGAAGCAATGGAAGCCTTACAGTTCCTTTGTCGGTTAGAAGGAATTATTCCCGCTTTGGAAAGTTCCCATGCAGTTGCTTATGCATTAAAGCTGGCCCCAACAATGAAGGAGGATGAAGGATTAGTCATCTGCTTATCAGGCCGAGGCGATAAGGATGTGGAAACGGTAAAAGCAAGATTAGGAGGGATTGAGAAATGAACAGGATTGAAAAAGTGATGCAAGTCTTGGGGAAGAATAACGAGAAGGCTTTTGTTCCTTATATTATGGCTGGAGATGGCGGACTGAATAGGTTGGCAGAACGGATTACTTTTTTAGAAAAAGCAGGAGCAACGGCGATTGAAATTGGGATTCCCTTTTCTGATCCTGTAGCTGACGGGCCCGTTATCCAGCAAGCTGGCATTAGAGCTCTTGAAAGTGGAACGACATTGAGGGGAATATTGGCGGCCATTGCGGAAATACGCCCAATTGTACATATCCCACTAATTTTTATGACTTATATGAATCCGATCATGGCTTACGGCATTCATTCATTTTTGGATGAGTGCTCCCGTTCAGGTGTAGATGGGTTGATTTTACCTGATTTGCCGATAGAAGAGGAAGATCTTATTGCTCCTTACGCAGAAAAGGCTGGTATTGAGATCATTAGACTCGTAACATTAACGAGTCCGTTAGAGCGGGTTCAAGAAATATCCAGCAAAGGGCGCGGTTTCCTATATGCCGTTACAGTTAATGGGATAACTGGAGCAAGAAAAGGTTTCAATGAACAGCTTGGGGAGCATTTGCAAAAGGTTAAGAGCGTAAGTCACCTGCCTATTTTGGCTGGCTTTGGGATAGCATCCCCAACACATGTGCAGGAAATGAACCAATATTGTGATGGCGTTATTGTCGGAAGCAAAATCATTGAGCTCTTTGAACGAGGGGATCTTGATGGAATTGAAAAGTTGATTAAAGCTTCTAAAATGGCGAATATTGAAAATTAAGACGGGTTTTGTTTATGAGCTAGTGAAAACGGTCGCTATGAAGTGTTCATGGCTCTCGTTTTTGCTAAGAGCTATTGAAAACGGTCGTCATGAAGCGTTCATGGATTTCGTTTTTGCGATGAGTTAGTGAAAACGGTCGTTATGAAGTGTTCATGGCTCTCGTTTTTGCCATGAATCCATAAAAACGGTAGCCATGAAGGTTACTTAAAAAATACCGCTTCGATGACATTTATCGAAGCGGCCTTCTTATTATTTCATTTTCTTCATATTAACCTGTTTCCCGCTTTTTTTCTGACTCTGAGAAGAATCATTTCCGATTTGGAATTCCTCACCTAGTTCGATATCGTTTCTTTTGTCTTGTTTTTCAATTTGAGCGCGGGTTTGATTTAAATTATGTCTTCCTTGTTTAGTCACAATCATGCCTCCTTAAATAAGTCTTGCTGACAATGTTAATATGTACAACCATCAAGAATTTTACCCTATATTTTTGCCGCAAAAAAACAGACTAGCAATGGCTGCAAGTCTGTTTAATCTTTACTTTATTATTTATGACTTATGTAAAATGGCAGATCCGTATGTCCCATTTCCCTGACGTAGACAAATAAATTACCCTTATGATGAATTTCATGTTCAATGGCCATTTGCACCATTTGATGGCCCGACACTTTCATTCCGAAAATTTTCGACATGTCGATTTCGCGGTCAAGCTCTTCTTCCGTAAGTGAAGCTAGAAGCTCTTTTGTTTTCTCTGTGGATTCTTCACCTAGCTGCGATAGAGACAATTGCGTATTCTCGAACTTCTCCATAAACGGAGATCCGTTGCCCTCTTTAACTGTTTTAATAAACTTATAATAGGACGTGTAAATATGTGTCACTAATTTTTGTGCACTCATCGAAGTTTCAGTGGGTTTAAAATCGTAATTGGATTCTTCGATTTTTTCAACTAAGGCATTTGTAACGGTACGATGTGAAAGAAAATGATTAACAGGATTCATGCGTATACCTCCAAATATATTATTATGTACTCCTTCAATATCATCCTCTAATAATTTTGACAAAATTGCAATTAAGATGCATTCCTTTTGATTTTCTTCCTTATCAGCATTATAAGGCTTCTCCATTTCTTTTCTAAAAAGGATTGGCCGAAAATGCTGCGATTAACAAAAAAATAAATCCCTTCTTCAATCAGTATCCAAACAATGATGATCATTATAAATACATTTAACCAGGACTACATGAAATTCCCCCTTACTAACTTCAATTCTTCTTTATATCTATATTCAAAATATTCATATGATTTCACTTTTTTAATATCCAAAGGTGAATAATTTTTGTATAATAATGGGTATGAGTAGGTATGAATGAAGATTAGAACTAAGTCTCAGGT
>NZ_JBALPC010000093.1:13206-31257 GCF_036965225.1 Bacillus sp. JJ1474
GTCTTATGAATAAAATGAAAATTTGTTTTAATGGAAGCAGAAGAGTTGCGGAATAGATTTAGGGATTCCAATTTGAATTGTTTTGCAGGAGGGTTATTCATGGGGGACAGAAAGGTGTATCTTCTGCTTACCGATACAGGAACGTTATTTACTAGAATGATTAAGTTATATACGAAAGAATGCCATAACCATGCTTCGATTGGCTTCGACTGTGAACTGACTGAGGTGTACAGTTTTGGTAGAAAAAGACCAAGGAATCCCTTTGTTGGCGGATTTGTAAAGGAAGATATTCGGTCAGAGCTATTCAAGAATGCATCTTGTGCAGTATATGTAGTATTTACAGTAAGTGAAAAGAAATATTATCAAATGTTAAATTTAATAAAAAAAATCGATGAAAATAAGCAAAAATATCGCTACAATTTGCTTGGCTTATTGGCCATTGCTTTAAATAAAAGAATTCATAGAAAGCACGCCTTTTTTTGCTCACATTTTGTTGCCATGGTGTTACAAGAAGGCAGGCTCCTCGATATAAATAATAAGCATCTTTGCATGATCACCCCACAAGACCTTAAGGAAGCATCCTCTCATAGACTAATTTATCAAGGAAGTTTACAATCCTATATCACCTATCGGGAAAAATATTTAAAAGCTCAATAATTTGACAAAATAAAAAGAACCATCACTTCCATCAACAAGTGTATGGTTCTTATGTTTTTGACGATTCAGATAATCTTTCTTTGTCTTTGTTGTTCTTGTCCTCATGTCTACGAATACAAACGTGCTTCTGCTGCACTCAGGATTTCTTTTTCCCTCACGGACGGATTTCTCCCTCTGTTTTTTTGCTTTTGATTTAGCCACTCAAATCACTCCTTAATAATTGTCTTTCTATTTTATCATGTTTATTGATTATAGTCCTCCAACTTGATTAAGCAGGAGGTATTACATTCGTTAATAATAAGATGAAGATAATGAGCCCAATGAAGAGAAATAGAATTGAAGCATAAACAACATAATTTGGGCGCAATTTAAATTCTTCCCTATTCTGAATGATGCCAGTGGAAGCACCTATTTTGCTATTTTGATAATTTGTTATCGTACCGCCGCTGCTAGAAAACCAGATGGTCAATGCTGAAAAGGCAACCCCAGCAAAAAACATCAATTCAATAAATCGCACGGAAAAAAATGAAGCAAGAAAAATTGTGAGCCCCGTTTCAATTATGATTGTGACCAGAAAGATGATGATCCCTTTTTTCATAATAAAACACCTCCGATAAAAGGTATACGTTAGAAAGTTCGTTTTGGTTTCAGAAAAATTTGATAATAGGAATTTTAGAAAAAGTACTCATAATCAGTGATGTTTGTCCAAGGGATTTTTGGGTTAAAAGTAAAAAAACACAAATAGTTTCCCATAATTCAAGATAAGGGGATTTCCCCCACAAGATAGGGAAGTTCCCCGATATGTTTAAAATTCCTTAACTCTTACAATAAGGGTAAGTTAATCGTTTGGAATGAGGAGGAATAAACATGCAGGCAAAAGCCGCGGTTGAAGAAAAGCGCGTCAATTCAATTAATAATGCATTTGCATCAAATTTTGCTAAGTCTATGTTTCTATCAGTTCTTGGATTAGTCATCCTATCCTTTATTGGAACAAGAATGTTCACACATGTTGATTTAAACCTTTATGGATATATGGTTGGAACAATCGTATTTATCGGAGGGTTCTTCTATCGATTTATCGCTTGGGGCGAAAGACCGCCAACAAAGATTTTTATCAAAAAGGGAATTAAACTGCTATTTAGAAAATCAACACCAAAAACATCTGTAGAGCATTTAGCTACATACAATTTCATCTGGAATAGGGGAATTTACCGATGGACCCAGCACGTCCTAATCGGTTGGGGATGTATCCTTTCTTGCTTAGTGACTTTTCCTCTCGTTTTCGGCTGGATGTATTTCACGATGGACGACAATGGTTACTACAATATTATCGCAATGGGCATGAATGTCATGACAGTCCCAGCAGATGGAATCATTGCAAACCTATCCTATAATGCCTTAAATATTACGGCCGTAATGGTCATTGCAGGAGTATGCATGGCGCTTTACCGCCGCTTGAAAAATATGCAGGCAAGAGCGGAGCAGAAATTCCTATATGATTTCCTGCCGCTTTACATGCTTTTATTAGTTAGTATCACAGGTTTAGCTTTAACCTTTATGAACATCTTTTTACACGGTGCAGGTCAGCCAGCAATGTCACTGATCCATCAGTGGTCCGTCATTATTACACTCATTTATCTGCCTTTTGGAAAACTAGCACATATTCCTTTCCGCCCAATGAGTGTGTTAGCAAGAAACTACAGAGAACATTATGCAGAACAAGAAATGAAAAAATGTAAGATTTGTGGAGAAGGCTTTGTATCAGCAGAACAATCAAAAGATGTCGTTGAAGTACTTGGCGTGAATCATATCGAATTTATGACAAAGGAAGGGCATCATCTTGCTGAAATGTGCCTCCCTTGCCGAAGAAAATACCGGATTGCACAATTCTCCGGTTTCCCTACCCATGAGGTAAAAGTGAAGGAGGCCAACCAAAATGCAAAGGGTTAATTTTAGAAACGAGAGAGATCAGTTTTTTAAAGATATTGAAAACCTGAATCACCCAAATGAAACTTTAATCAAAACACACTGTAGCTATTGTGCTATGCAGTGTGGGATGAACTTACGGGTAAATACAATAACAAACAAAATTATTGGGGTAGAGCCTCGATATGATTGGCCTGTTACACTTGGAAAGATGTGTCCAAAGGGAGTTACTGCTTACCAACAGGTAAACAATAATGACCGTTTGCTAAAACCATTAATTCGTGATGATCAATCGTTAAAAGGTACGAAAAATGGCTTCCGTGAAGCAAGCTGGGATGAGGCATACGAACTTATCGTAAAAAAATTCACAGAGCTTCAAGAGAATTATGGAAAAGATTCACTCTCAGTGTATAGCGGCGTTTCCATGACTAATGAAAAGTGTTACTTAACCGGGAAATTCGCTCGGGTTGGACTGCAAACACGCTACATTGATTATAATGGCCGATTCTGTATGGCAAGTGCTGCAGGTGGTTTAAATCGTTCCCTGGGTATCGATAGAGGTTCAACGATTCCATGGACAGATATACAGGATACCGATTGTATATTTCTTGCAGGCAGCAATACCGCCGAATGTCACCCGACCATGATGTTCAGAGTGTGGGCAGTTCAAGAACGAGGCGGCTATGTGATTGTTGCTGATCCAAGGGAAACACCAGTAGCTAGAAGAGCGGATCTTCACCTTGATTTAAGACCAGGTACTGATCTTGCACTTGCAAATGGGATATTAAATTTATTAATTCAAAACGGCTATACAGATGAAGAATTTATTAAAAATCATACAAATGGCTTTGAAGAAACAAAGGAACTAGTAAAAGAATTCACACCAGAGTATACGAGTGCGATCACAGGTGTGGCACCTGAGAAAATTATTCGGGCTGCAGAATTATACGGAAAAGCTCCAAATGCAATTGTCATGTTTGCCAGAGGAATTGAGCAACAAATAAAAGGGGTAGATAACGTTTCTGGCTATACAAATATGGCACTTGTTACGGGGAAAATTGGCCGTGCTAAATCGGGTGTTGCGACCATTACAGGACAAGGGAATGGTCAAGGGGGTCGTGAACATGGTCAAAAAGCCGATGCTCTGCCTGGATATCGTAAAATAGCAAATCCTGATCACGTAAAATATGTTTCAAAGGTGTGGGGTATTGAACCGGAAGAAATGCCAAAAGAGGGTGTATCCGCATTTGAAATGTTTGGATTAATGCAACAAAAGACGATTCGCGCATTATACCTTTTATGTTCAAATCCTGCCGTTTCAGCACCAGATCAGAACTATGTTCGGGAGCAGCTGAAAAACCTAGAATTCATGGTATGTGTTGACTTTTATCTTTCGGAATCAGCTGAATTTGCTGATGTCGTGCTGCCAACAACCACTTGGGCAGAAGATGAAGGAACAACAACAAATGTTGAGGGACGAATTATTAAGATCAATCAAGCACAAAAGCCACTAGGCGAATCAAAGCCAGACTGGCAGATTCAAATAGAGATTTCCGAGAGAATGAGGCGCGGCAAATATTTTTCACACTTAAAAACCTCTGAAGACATCTTTAATGAGCTGCGTGTCGCTTCCAAAGGTGGAACTGCTGATTACTACGGCGTCACATGGGAAAAGATCGACAAGCAAGACGGCGTTTTCTGGCCATGTAGAGATGAAAATGACCCTGGAACACCACGATTATTTTTAGATAAAAAGTTCAATCATCCTGATGGAAGAGCAAAAATCTTTGCATTGCCATACAGACCATCCGCAGAAGAACCGGATGAAGAATACCCATTGCGATTAACGACAGGACGTGTTGTCTACCATTATTTATCAGGGAATCAGACGAGAAGAATTCAATTCCTTCATGATATGTGTCCTGATCCATTTGTAGAAGTACATCCAGAAACGGCTGCAAAATACAATATTGAACATGAAGAATCAGTCCGTCTCTTTACTCGCAGGGGAGAAACGATCTATAAGGTAAAAATCACAGAGGCCATTCGGAAGGATTCCGTGTTTGTTCCTTACCACTGGGGCCATGAAAAATCTATAAATATATTAACAATCGGTGCTCTTGATCCAATTTCAAGAATGCCAGAATTTAAAGCATGTGCCGCTCAAATGGAAAAACTTGAAATAAAGAAGGTGCAGTAAATGAAAAAGAGGCTTTATTTAGAATTAGAAAATTGTATCGGATGCCGTTCATGCCTTGCCGCCTGTACACAGTGCGGCGGGCATGAGGAAAGAAACCGGAACTATGTTTACGATGTAAACCCATTAGTTAATCGGCAAACTATGCCTCTCATGTGCCTTCACTGTGTGAATCCGGCATGTGCAAGGAGCTGCCCGGCGCAAGCGATTCAGATACATGAAACCGGGGCTGTTTTATCAGCATTAGTCGAGAAATGTATTGGCTGCCAAAACTGTACGATTGCCTGCCCATATGGAATACCGAAGTTTGATATAGAACAGAACTTAATGTATAAATGTGACCTATGTATTGATCGTACGAAGGATGGAATCCCGCCAATGTGTGCGAGTGTTTGTCCATCTAATACGCTTCAATGGTTGACAGATGAAGAAATTGAAAATAAGAAAAAGCAATTCAATCTTGATAATGGCAAATGGATAACGAGCCTGCCTTATCTTGAAGGTGAAACGAACGTGAAAATCAATCTGCCTGGTATTTTACAAGGCGTAACTAAGTTGTTTTAGGAGGGATTCAAGTGCCATCAGATAAAAATAATAAAATCCCCTTTCAAGAAGATAATTACACACATAATATTAATCAGAATAATGAACGGAAGCTCGACCGACGCGGCTTTATGAAAACGTTAGTGGGTGCAGCTGGGGTGTTCGCTGTTTCCTCCCTTCCATGGGGAGCGGTTGCCGCAAAAGAATTAATGGGTCTTGGAGAAAAGGAATATCCTCATAAAAAAATTATCGATATCGAAAAACTCCCAATCGGAGATGCCGTTGATTTCAAATTTCCAGGAGAACATGATGATGCAATTCTAATAAGATTATCTGAAAATAAATATGTTGCATACCAAAATGCATGCACACATTTACGCTGTCCCGTATTTTGGGTCAAGGATCAAGGAGAAATGGTTTGTCCTTGTCACCATGGCAAATTTGATGTTCAAACAGGTGCTCCAACTGCAGGACCACCAAGACGGCCACTTCCAGAAATTCAAGTAAAAGTAGAGAAGGGTGCTGTATATGCAGTAAAGGTGAAACGATATGAAGCGTAGTTACGTTGGAGTCATTGTCCTTGCTGCCGTTTTGTTTCTCAATATCGTATTTACACAATATATGGTCCATCAATTCTTTTACGAAAACTATGTAAATACGTTAATATTTTGCGGATTAAATATTATCCTTTTTCCAATTGCCTTATTTGCTTATAAAAAGATGAAAAATGTAAAGGCGTGAAGCAAATGAACAGTGAAACATATCTTGATTTTTGTTTTATGAGAATGCCGTCAGGAAATTTTGCTGGCGAAATTGATCAAATGCTGACAAAGCTTTTTGCCGGTGTCCGTTTGAACTGGTATTTAGAAGAGAAAATTGAAAATGATATAGAAATCGTTATTGCCGAAGTAAAGGGTATGAGTAAATGGAATTCAGAGGATGAAACAGCCGCCTATATAGAGGATCATGCAGATTCCGCTTTCTGGGAATACCTTCAAGGCTATAAAATGTTTATCTACCCTGCAAAGAGAGGATGCTCAAGCTGTGGAGCCCATTGAACTGGAAACGTTAGATTCATTTGTAAGAAAAACAGTTAAAGTAGCAATTTTAGATCAAGAAAATGGGGATCAAGCCCCTTTTGTGGAAAAAACGATTGCAAAAACAGGGCTATGCCCAGATGGAACACATCTTCGCATTTATTTTGATGACCGGTATTTCTTTGCGGTCCCACTAACGGCGAAAGTTGTGCTAAATGATGGTGAATGGTCTGCCTTGGATGAGCAATCAGGTTTAAACTATGTGATTAGAAGAGAGAGTGGTTTGAATGGTTAAAAAAATACAGCTTCCATTACAAACATTAAACCTTGTCGTTGGCTTCATGGTCTGGGTATTAATTTCATCCTTATTGCCTTATATTAAAGAGGATATTGCCATACCAGCGAATCAATTGGCACTTGTAACAGCTATTCCTGTTATCCTTGGATCCATACTAAGGATTCCATTAGGCTATTATGCAAATCAATTTGGTGCACGGACGATCTTTTTAATAAGCTTTATTTTGCTAATCTTCCCTGTTTATTATATTAGCATTGCTAACTCTATCACTGATTTATTAATTGGCGGTCTTTTCTTAGGGATTGGCGGAGCGGTTTTCTCAGTAGGAGTAACATCTCTTCCAAAATATTATCCAAAGGAACGCCATGGTTTTGTAAATGGAATTTATGGTGCTGGTAATCTTGGAACTGCGCTATCAGCTTTCGGAGCCCCAGTATTAGCTTCTAAGTTTGGCTGGTCTACTACTGTTCAGTTTTATCTTGTTATTCTGGGCATATTCATCGTAGCCAACTTCTTCTTAGGCGATAAAAAAGAACATCGGGTCAAAACTCCTTTAATGGAACAAATTAAAGGTGTTTATAAAAACGAAAAACTATGGCTCTTAAGTTTATTTTACTTTATTACTTTCGGTTCATTTGTTGCCTTTACTATTTATTTGCCAAACTTTTTAGTCGCAAGCTTCGGGCTTGATAAAGTAGATGCTGGATTAAGAACAGCTGGGTTCATCGTGATTGCTACTGTGATGAGACCACTTGGCGGCTGGTTAGCTGACCGTTTTCATTCTCTCATTTTATTAATGTTCGTTTTTGGAGTATATACAATTTCAGCGATGATCCTATCCTTCGCTCCATCCATCGGCTGGTACACATTTGGCTGTCTAACGATTGCACTTTGTGCAGGTGTCGGAAATGGGGTAATATTTAAACTCGTTCCAATGTATTTTCATAAACAGGCAGGAATCGTCAATGGGATTGTTTCAGCGATGGGAGGACTTGGAGGATTTTTCCCGCCATTAATTTTAACCATCCTGTTTAATATTACTGGCCATTATGCAATCGGGTTTATGGCGTTATCTGAAGTCGCTTTAGCAAGCTTAATATTAGTCATTTGGATGTATTACCAAGGAAAAATGGGGATTGCTAATCAAGTAATTGATCACACAGTTGAAGGGATTCTTGTAACGGACATTCATGGTAAAATTATTTCAATAAACCCTGCATTTTCAAAAATTACAGGGTATACAAAGAACGAAGTCATCGGGAAGAATCCGAATATCTTAAAATCCGGCATGCAATCGAAAGATTTTTATGAAGGATTATGGAACTCTATTGAAGAGAATGGATTCTGGCAAGGAGAAATTTGGAATAAACGCAAGGATGGAGAACCATATCTACAATGGCTAACGATTAGTGCCATTAAAAATGACGCCGGAGAAGTTGTACAATATGCCGGAATGTTTAGTGATATGTCGAGCAGGAATGTGAAGGAAGCGTAGCGCTAGAGAGGAAGGAAGGTATGGATACAAAATCAGCCCGAAGAAATATTAGTTCTTATATCATTCAGTCTCAAGAAGATGAAATCAAGCGAATAGCCATTGAACTTCACGAAGGTGTTGGGCAAAATTTGTATAGTCTTTACACAGGTATGCAATTCATTCAATCAGCTGTTGAAGAAGATACGATGAAAGGCTATGTCGGCAGCATGGCTGAATTACTAGAAAGAACGATTCAAGAGATTAGGCTGCTTTCGGTTGAATTACACCCTCCTACCTTAACGACGCTTGGACTTCTGCCGGCAATGAAAAGCTATTTAAAGCTTTATACTTCCACCTACGGGATCGAAGTACATTTAGTGAGTATGGGTGAAGAGGTCTCTCTGAATGAAAAGGAAAGGATTACATTATTCCGAGTTTGTCAGGAGGCCTTAGCCAATATTGCCAGATATGCGGATACAGTAAATGCGGAGGTAACCTTTATATGGGAGCAAAGCCATTTGCGAATCTTTATTAAAGATGCTGGAAAAGGCTTTGATATGGAAAAAGGGATGAATCAATCGACCGGCCTAGCCGCCATGCAGGAGCGGATGCATTTAATTGGCGGACAATGGTTTCTTTCTTCAAAAATAGGGGAAGGTACACTGATTGAACTTCAGTTGCCAATATAATATGAAACAAACACTTAGGGGATTTGCGGTATGCAATCCCTTATTGTATATTTAGCACACTAAACTAGGAGTCTGCTGTAAATTTTTATATAATGGATTACATAGAAAAAAACGAATGGGGGAGATGACTTGATTAAAATTCTTCTTTGTGATGATCATGCCGTTGTTAGAATGGGATTAAAAATGCTTTTAAATAATCATCCGGACATAGAAGTTGTCGGTGAAGCATCCGAGGGAAATGAAGGGATCCAAAAATCACTTGAGCTTAATCCAAATGTTGTGGTCATGGATTTAAGCATGCCACATGGAAGAGATGGATTATCGGCTACTTCTGAATTGAAAAAATTATTGCCAGATACAGCAATCCTTATTCTTACTATGCATGATGATGAAGAGTATTTATTTAGAGCTATCCAAGCAGGAGCTTCTGGCTGCATATTGAAAAGTGCCCCACATGATGAACTGCTGTCAGCCATTCGTTCAGTTGCTAATGGCAACGCATATTTGCATCCATCAGCGACGAAAAGAGTAATGGAGGAGTACCTTTTCGGAGTTAAACAAGGGAATACAGATACATTTAACCTGTTGTCTGATCGAGAAAAGGAAGTGCTTACCTTTATTGCCAAAGGATTTTCTAATAAAGAGATTGCAGAACAGCTAGTAATTAGTGTGAAAACAGTCGAAACACATAAGAGCAACTTAATGGAGAAGCTACAAATGAAAACAAGGCCAGAGCTAGTTGAATTTGCTTTGAAAAAGGGGTTATTAGGATATGGAATTTAAGGGATGGTCAAAACCTTGATAAACTCAGTGGAAATTGCAAATCAATGTGAAAAAATATTAACAACTATGAATGTGGATTTTGTTGGACTGGCTTTGCAAAATCAGGAGGGACCTGATGTTAGTTGGCATTCTGCAGCCGGCAACAGTAATGAGAAGTATAAGAGAATTACTGTTCGCTATGGAAAAGGAATCGCTGGTAAAGTGATTTCTACAGGAAGTCCAATCACGATAAAAAATTTCCCAGAAGAGATTACGGGCAAGGCACTTGAATATCCGATCATGCTGGCTGAAAAGCTAGTATTTGCATTCGCAGTCCCTCTATTTATAAAAAGTGTTCCGAAAGGTGTGTTATTAGTAGGGAGACGGTCAAATACCCCTCTAACGGAAAAGGAACAATTAACAGTTAAACAAGCTGCAAAAGCTTTTGAAAGTTTGTTTTAGTAGCCCACAGGAGGTTAATAATGAACCGAAATTTACCTGCTCCTGATTCGAATGAAGCGACTATTCTCGTCAACGAATCAGGCGCCATTTCGTACGCCAATAATAAAGCCTGTGAAAGCTTTGGATATCCAGAAAGTGAAATGGTCGGAATTAATTTTAATGTATTATTCCCTGAAACGAACTTAAGGGAAATTAATGAAGGTGTTGTTATTCATCAAAAGGGAGAGCGTTTGGAAGGTCAAAGAATTTCCCTTATATTCAGGGTGAACAGTTTTTCTTTAAATCAGGAAAAATTTTATCTTGTTATTTTTCATCATGCTATGGATCATTCCAGAATTAATAAACAGCAATCTTATTATCTTCATGAGCTTGTCGATTTACAATTTGCATTAGATGAGTCAACGATTGTCGCATTTACTAATCATAAAGGTATTATTACATATGTCAATCAGAAATTCTGCGAAGTATCTAAGTATTCTGCTGAGGAGCTTATTGGGCAAGATCATCGAATCATAAACTCAAATTATCATTCTAAGGAGTTTTTCACTGAGCTTTGGCGGACCATTTCTTCAGGGGAAGTATGGAAGGGTGAAATAAGGAATCAGGCAAAGGATGGTACCTTTTACTGGGTGGATACGACCATTGTTCCTTTCCTTGGTGAAAACGGCAAACCCTATCAATATTTAGCGATTCGGCATGAAATTACAAACAGAAAGCAGATAGAAGATGAGCTCCAAAATATGATGACAAAGATAATTGATATTCAAGAAGAGGAAAGAAAAAGATTATCTAGAGAGCTGCATGATGGGGTGGGACAAAATTTATATAGCCATTTAATTACGATAAACAGGCTGCAGGCAGAAATGGAACATCCTTTACTGGAACAAATGCAAGATGAAGCGAGGGAAATTATTGAAGACCTTCGTGATCTTTCATGGGAGCTGAGACCGTCCGTACTTGATGATCTTGGGCTAATTCCGGCAATACGCTCTTATTTAGTGAGGTTTTCAGAAAATTATCTTATCAATGTACATTTTGATTGTTATTTAAATAGCCGTCTTAGTCCTAGTACGGAAATTTCTATCTATCGCATTATACAAGAAAGTCTGACGAATATTCGGAAATACGCAGAAACAGATGAGGCGTCAGTGATCATTCGAAAAATGGATGATGGAATCAGAGTAGTGATTGAGGATAAGGGAATAGGATTTGATGTGGATCAAATATCACGTGGAGTTGGACTTTTCAGTATGGAGGATAGGGCGCGTGCAGTGAGCGGTACAATGACGATCCATTCTGTAAAAGGCAAGGGAACGAAAGTTATTTTGGAGATCCCATTATAAAAAGGCTGCCAATTTGGCAGCCTTTTCTGTCAGATATAATCTTGCAATATTCCGCCCGCCGCTCCAGTTAAAACAATAACCCATGGCGGAAGTTTCCAATAAGTAAGCATACTAAAAAGGATGACGGCGAATGCGAAATCTTTAGGTGCTAAAATCGAACCCGTCCAAATAGGATGATAGAATGCAGCCACTAAGATACCAACTACCGCAGCATTTACACCCATTAAAGCCCCTGTAATTTTTGGATTTGAACGAAGCTCGTTCCAGAATGGCAATGTTCCTAAAATAAGCAAAAAAGCGGGTAAAAAAATCGCAAAAGTTGCAAGCAAACCACCTTGCCAGCCGTTAATAATAGCACCAATATAGGCAGCGAATGTAAATAAAGGCCCAGGTACAGCTTGTGTTGCTCCATATCCAGCTAGAAATGCTTCTTCACTTAGCCATCCTGTCGGCACAAATTCTCGCTCAAGCAGAGGCAACACGACATGCCCCCCGCCAAATACGAGAGAACCAGAACGGTAGAAGCTGTCAAATAAGGCAACCCAGTCTAGATTAGTCATCTCTCTTAGTACAGGTAACCCGATTAGCAGTAAAACGAATATTAGAAGGCATCCGAAAGCTAATCGTTTTGAAAGTGGAAAATGATTTTGTTTCTCTATTTGATCAATAGAGTTTTTATAAAATAGGTAGCCTAAAACACCAGATAATAGTATAATGCCGATTTGTGAAAAGGCAGTTTGCCAGAAAAGGGTCGCAACAATGGCAAACAAGGCAATGGTCTTTCTTTTTAAATCAGGTGCTAGCTTTTGGGCCATTCCGAGGATGGCGTGGGCGACTACCACGACTGCTACAATTTTTAGCCCATGAATCCAAGAGGAAGCCCCAATTTCTTGAATACTAAGCAGTTGGGCAAACAAAATTAAGGCAAAGACAGAAGGCAATGTAAATCCAAGAAAGGCTAAAATTCCGCCCATCAATCCGCCGCGAATAACCCCAATGCCAATGCCAACCTGACTGCTCGCAGGCCCAGGAAGAAATTGGCATAGTGCAACTAAATCAGCATAGCTTTTTTCATCCAGCCACTTTCGTCTTTTCACATATTCCTGATGAAAATATCCAAGGTGTGCAACGGGACCGCCAAATGAGGTTAACCCTAGCTTCATGGAAATAAAAAGAATTTCAAGTAAAGATGTAAAGTTGTTTTTTCTAATATTTTGGTTCACGATTATTCTCCTTCAAATGAAATCTTCTTCATCATAGCAAAATAAAATGCGATAGATTTAAGGTGAACAAGAAATTAATAAAACCTTTACAATATAAAATGGAAGAACTGTTGCATAATATTAATTTTGACCTTATATTATTAAAGCATTATGATCTGTAATAATAAAATATTAGGGTAACAGCCTATCGTTTTAGCATAAGGAGGGATAAGGTTGGAAAATAAATTTCCTCAAACATTTGAAGTGATTGATTTATGTCTGCTTGCAGGAAAAATTATGCTGCAATGCGGCGGAGAAACGTATCGGGTGGAGGATACGATGTCAAGAATTGCCGCAGCGTTGGGCATTCCCCATTCTCATAGCTATGTCGTGCCAACTGGTATTATCTTTTCGATTGATGGAACAGAGCCTGCAAAGCTCATTCGAATATCCGAGCGAACAACAGATCTATATAAAGTTACTTTAGTTAATGGGATTTCAAGAAAAATAAGCAGTGGTGAAATGGACATTAAAGAAGCCTTTATAAAGCTTAATGAAATTGAAAAGGCTAATTTCACATTTCCTATATATCAGCAAATTCTTGCAGCATCTATTTCCAGCGGGTGCTTTCTATTGATGTATTTAGGAAAATGGAGTGATTTTTTACCAGCTATCATCAGTGGCGGTTTAGGATTTATTTGTTTTATTTATATACATCGTCTAGTGAAAATTAAGTTTTTTTCGGAGTTTTTAGCTGCTTTTATTATTGGGTTAAGTGCCTATTTTTTTGTACGGACAGGAATAGGGACACAGCTAGACAAAATTATTATTGGATCTGTTATGCCGCTAGTTCCGGGTTTATTAATCACAAATGCAATCCGAGATCTTATGGCCGGGCATTTAGTGGCAGGCTTGTCTAAGGGAGCGGAAGCATTTTTTACCGCTTGTGCAATCGGAACAGGAGTGGCGGTCGTTGTCGCATTTTTTTAGAAAGAATGATGGGGATGAGAAATGATGATTGTACATTTAATCACAAGCTTTGTTGCTACAGCTTCTTTCGCCATATTATTTAACGCGCCGAGAAAGTCCCTTATTAAATGCGGGCTTGTTGGGATGGTCGGGTGGATTGTATATTTTTCTCTTGTAGAATATGACTTTGATGCGGTTATTGCATCATTTATTGCTGCTTTCATGGTTGCGGTTATCAGTCAAATCTTCGCAAAAATGTATAAAACGCCGATTATCATTTTTAGTATATCTGGAATTATCCCTCTTGTCCCAGGTGGAATTGCTTATAATGCGATGCGTCATTTTGTTGTTAACGATTATAATGTCGCCATACAGTTAGCGGCAAAGGCCTTCATGATTTCAGGTGCGATTGCTGCTGGACTTGTGATTTCGGAAGTATTAAACCAGATCATACTAAAAATTAAATTCAGGCAAGTGTAAGATCACTATAATTTCTGTTACCAAAATAGAACTCTTTTTTAACCATTTCGTAAATCCTTAAACTCGGTGCTGGGGTACAATTCAGTTAGAAACAAAGCAAAACGAGTTAATGGAGGAATTCAAAATGAAAGCAAAAAAATGGTTATATTCAGGGCTTGCCGTAACGATATTAAGTTTACCAGTATTTACTTTAACAGAAGGAGCAATGGCCAAAGAGCAGCCAAATAAAATTGTTCAAAATGTGAAGCAGGAAAAGGCGATAACTGAAAAACAGGTAGTATCTTTAGTAAGTAAATGGAAGAAAAGTGAAACGTATATTCAAAGTGGCGGGAACTATAAAAAGGGTGAATACCAATCATTTCAATATGAAAATATGCCATACCGGTATTTATCTAGTGACATTGGCACAAAGAAAAAGCTCATGAAATACTTGACTAGCACATTGACTAAGTCACAGGCTAATCAGTTTATCGAGGAACGGGGAATAATCGAGCATAAAGGAAAGATGGCACAGCCAGAAGCCGATGGGGGATCTCTGTTGCAATGGGATAAAGCAAAGGCTCTTTTCTTAGAAAAGGATGACAAGAAAAGAACATATAAGTTAGAGGTTCCGGTAGGCGAGTTAAATGAAACAGAAGCATTTCATACTGAGGTTATCTATTTGCAAGGCAAAGGGTGGAAAATTAGTGAAAGACCATATATGCCTGTGAATTTAGATATTCCAGGCAATATCAATCCGGCCTTTATCTTTTTTAAATTCCTGCTTGTGGATCATACCCAAGCTGCAGAACAATTCTTGTATGGGGACTTTAACACTGAAGCATTTAAAAAAGGGATAAAGAAAATTGAAATGAAAACGTTAGAAGAGCGTGTAAGATCGAAAACTCAAGTTGAATTTGTCGTATCCTTCCATGCAGAATTGGAAAAGGGATATAAGGGCCAATTGAAAAGCGGGCAAAATAAAATGTACTTTTTAATCGAAAATACAGGTGAATTGGAATTCAAAATAGTCAGTGCTGGTATGGAGCCGCATCTTGATTAACAGAAAGATTTCATTGTAAAATAATAAAACCAAGAGCGTTGCTTCTTATAGCAGCGCTTTTTCTGCGGAAAATGAAAACTTTTAAAATGACTATTGTTATTTTTTGTGAAATATCTGATAATCAATAAAGATTGAGTTAACAACTCATCTCTATTATTAAATGATAAGGGGGATGACATTGAAACTACGAGTTTCTGCGGTGCAGTATCATCTGCATACGATTCATTCATTTGAGGATTTTGCGAAGCAGTGTGAACATTATATTAAAACAGCACAGGAGTTTGGATCGGAATTTATTTTGTTTCCTGAATTTTTTACTACCCAGCTTTTATCGATTGGGAATGAGCAAGGAACAAGTTTAACGATTAATGAACTTCCTGACTTTACAGAACAATATAAGAATCTTTTTACAAAATTCGCTAAAGAAACGAATACACATATTATAGCCGGTACACATGTGATAGAAAAGGAAGGCCGTTTATACAATGTGGCACATATGTTTTACCCGGACGGCCGGATTGTTGAGCAGGCTAAATTGCATATTACCCCAACGGAAGTAGAAGAATGGAACATGTCTGCAGGTGAGGGGCTTGAGGTTTTTGACACGGATAAAGGGCGAATTGCCATATTGACATGCTATGACATTGAATTTCCGGAAATCGTTAGGATGGCAAAAGCTAAGGGGGCAGATGTCATATTCTGTCCATCTTGTACAGATGACCGTCACGGCTTCCATCGCGTTCGTTATACATGCCATGCACGCGCAATTGAGAATCAAGTGTATGTTGTCGTAACAGGGACTGTCGGTTCCCTTCCGACTGTTGATTTCATGCGGGGGAATTTTGGCCAAGCAGCTGTTATTACTCCAAATGATGTCCCATTTCCTCCAAAAGGAATTATGGTCGAAGGGGAAATCAATGATGATATGATTGTTACAGCGGATCTAGATTTAACACTGTTACATGAAGTCAGAGAAAGAGGTTCAGTTACAACTTGGCGTGATCGACGTGTCGATCTATATCCGGATTGGGAAAAATAAATGGTAAAGAGGGATGAAAATGGCTTATCGCAGCGAATTTTATGCCTTTGATCAGGAAAAACCAGTCCCTATTATTATACGGAATTACACGGAGTCTGACTTTGATGAGCTGATCCAAATTCAAGCGGAATGCTTTCCGCCCCCTTTTCCTTCAGAATTATGGTGGAATAAAGAACAATTGCAATATCATGTTACTTTATTTCCTGAAGGGGCGCTTTGTGTAGAGGTAAATGGCCAATTGGCTGGATCATTAACTGGGGTTTGTGTTCATTTTGATCCGAAACATCCATCACATAAATGGGAAGAGGTAACGGATAGCGGATATATTCGCAATCATGACCCGAACGGAAACACTCTTTATATTGTTGACATAAGTGTTAGACCAAAGTACCGTAAGCTGGGGCTAGGAAAAATGTTGATGCAATCGATGTATCAAGTAGTCGTTCAGCTTGGCCTTGATCGTTTGCTTGGCGGCGGAAGAATGCCAGGGTATCACAAAGTGGCAGAGACTATGTCACCAAGTGAATATATTGATGCTGTGGTCAAAGGAGTTCTGCGTGATCCCGTTATTTCCTTTCTTTTGCGATCAGGCAGAACACCGATTGCTATCATCGAAAACTACTTAGAAGATGAAGAATCTCTTCATCATGCCGTTTTGATGGAGTGGAAAAACCCCTTTAACTTTTTTCAGCAAGGATAAAAATCTGGGTGTAATTTCTCCGAGGAGAAATTTATATAGAGAGGAGAAAGATTAAATGGAATATAGAAGAATAACGAGCATTGAAGATCCATTGTTTGTCAAAATGCATGATTTAATGAAAGAGGTATTTCCTCCTGAAGAGGTGCTGGAATATGAATTGTGGAAGGAACCATTAGAAGATCCGGGTATAAGAGTGTTTGTTGCTGTACATCAGAATGAGGTAGTTGGTGCAACAGAATATAGGTACTATTCTGATTGGAATATTGCTATGACCGATTTTACTATTATTGGCCGTCCAGGGCTTAGCCTAGGCCGTTTCTTAGCACAAAATAGGGAAAAAGACTTGAATGAATTAGCAAAAGCAAATGGCAAAGAATTGTTTGGCATGTTTGCAGAAATCTATGATCCTTATCAGCTTGATGATCATGAATTTGGCGGAGTAAAGCCAATGAATCCATTTGTTCGCCGTGAAGTCTTATCGCATCTCGGGTATAAGCGCCTTGATTTATCTTATGTACATCCTTCTTGGAAAAATGATGGAGAAGCCGTTAAAGGTCTCGATTTTTGTTTCATGCCGATGGATGACAATGTTTCCGAAATTCCGGCACGATTAGTTTCAGACTTTTTAACGACATATTATTCAGTACTGTCTAATAAGCCACAAGAGTGGGTTCAGATGATTGAAGAAATCAAAAACCATTCTCAAATACAGTTGTTGCCATTATAATGGCAAAAAAGCTTTTCTATAATGGACTAAGTCCAGATAGGAAAGCTTTTTTTTGAATACATTGTTGATTACCAGCATTATGGATAAGGCGGCATATTGCTAACTAATAATGTTTTAATTTAAAAGTTTTGCGCATAACGTTCATCAGGAATTTTATTTAACATGACATAAAGGCTAACATTTTCATTTCCGCTGTTTGTAAAAGCGAATTCTTCTTCGCCATCTGCCCGAATGACATCTTTTTCCGCAACCTCGAATGGTTCTCCATTAATGATGAGTGTCCCGTTACCTTGAAGGACCATTAAATACACATTAGTTCCTGGATGCTTATGTGCAGGAAGTTTCTGACCAGGCATGAAATTTAAGACGAATACTGTGCTTTCGCCCTCGCGAAAAATAATCCTTTTAGTAAACTTTTCTTCGCTAAATTCTATTGCACCTGTGATCGATTTCTTTTCCATTTATATGACCTCCAATTAGAGATATGTTCTTTCATATTAATGA
>NZ_JBALPC010000093.1:31280-39307 GCF_036965225.1 Bacillus sp. JJ1474
CTATAATATATCTCAGTGAAATCTAGGCTATTTTAAGTACTAAATTTACCAGAAATTATTATATATAAAGATCAGGAATTAAGAAATAATACCTATTGTAAGTCATTTTTCATAGAAAAGAGGGAAAAGTATGACAGTTGGCACACAGGTTAAACAAGCGATAGCAGGTTTAAAAAGTGCTCAAGCGAGTTTTGAAGGATTTGCATTAGCAACAGATAATCAACAGGCTAAGCAGCTATACCAAACTTGTGCACAGCAAACACAGTCAGTCATTGACTCTGTAGAGCCTCGTTTGCAGCAAATTCTTGCAGAAGAACCGCAGTATAATCAATAGCTTTATCCTGGTTGGCTTATAGCCAACCTTTTCATCATTTATAGATGGGGAGTAAATGTCATGACTATTATTTCGAATGTTAAACAAAGCCTGTCCACCATTAAGGGAATCGAGGCTCAGCTTTCCATTCTGGCACTGAATTCGCACGATCCAGAGGCACAGAGGACTTTTCACGAAATGATGAATATGATGAACGATATAAAAAAAGACCTCCAGCTTCGGGTAAATGAAATGATGTTAGAAGAACCGCAGTATAAGGGATAAATAAGGAAGAGGTGACAAAATGTCAGAATGGAGTCATATTATCATTCGGTCTTTTTTATTTCTTTTTGTATTATTCATAATGACCAAGATGTTAGGAAAAAAACAAATTTCTCAAATTTCCTTTTTTGAATATGTGTCTGGCATAACAATAGGAAGTATTGCGGGCGAAGTTATTATGGGGCTTAATAGCAATATGGGGCATGGAATATTAGCTATAGCCATTTTTGGATTAGTGACGATCGCTGTTGGATTTATTTCATTAAAAAGCAATTCATTTCGTGACTTTGTTGAAGGTAAAGGAACTATATTTATTAAAGATGGAAAAATAATGGAGGATAATTTAAAAAAGGAAAAATACTCCACAGATGAGCTTACAACCCTTCTGCGCAAAAAAGATGTATTTAATTTAGCAGATGTAGAGTTTGCTGTATTAGAACCAACAGGTGATTTAAGCATCTTATTGAAAAAAGAAAACAGACCGTTAACTCCTAAAGATCTCAACCTTAAAGTAGCAAATGATAAAGTACCGCAAACAGTGATTCGTGACGGACATATTGTACATGATTCTTTGGCTTCTGCAGGAAAATCCCGGAAGTGGCTTTTTGACGAATTGGATAAACTTGAGGTCACAATGGATAATGTCTTTTATGGACAGATTGACTCTTATGGTGATTTAACTGTTGATCTCTATGATGATAAAATGAAACAGCCATCTCCACAAACAAGGCCGTTATTGATGGCGATGCTTAAAAAATGTCAAGCGGATTTAGAAATATTTGAATTGGAAACAGATTCACCCGATGCCAAAAATATGTATAAAAAGAACGCGGAAAAATTGAATGAAGCCATACGCATTCTTAGTCCATACTTGAATAATTAATCCAGTTTTTGGGGCTGTCCAGAAGTCAAAATGCAGACTTTCTATACAAGCCCCTATGAAGAAATTTATCCCCCAATATGAGACATTTCCACCTTTTTTCTGCCTTTGTTTTGCTGCAGGAGGTTATCACGCTCTTCGGAATAACGATCATTACGAATTGTCCAAATGTCTGTAATCATTTTTTCTAATTTTGAATCATCTTCCTCAGAACGCAGGATTGTGCGCAGATCGTGTCCTACACCAGAAAATAAACAAGTATAGAGCTTGCCTTCAGCTGAAAGTCTAGCCCGATTGCATGATGAGCAGAAAGCCTCTGTAACTGATGAAATGATTCCAAATTCCTGTTCAGAGCCAGAGTACCTAAATCTTGACGCTACTTCACCTAAATAATTCGGCGCAATTGGTTCAATCGGCATGACACGATGAATAGAATCAAGAATTTGTTTTTTAGAAAAAACAGATTCCATATTCCACTGGTTCGTATTTCCGACATCCATAAACTCAATAAATCGTAAAATATGGCCTTTTTCTTTAAAAAATTTGGCCATTGGGATAACTTCCTGGTCATTGACGCCTTTTTTTACAACCATATTAATTTTTATTTTTAAGCCAGCTTCAGATGCTGCCTCAATTCCATTTAAAACTTCTTGTACTTTTACCCCTCTGCCATTGATTTTTCCAAACAAATGGTCATCAAGTGAATCAAGACTGATGGAAACTCGTTTTAAGCCAGCTTTTTTCAAATTCATTGCATATTGCGGCAGTAATACTCCGTTTGTCGTCATGGCGATATCATCAATACCATCGATTCGCGCGATTTTCTCCACAAGGTCAGGCAATGATTTTCGCATTAAAGGCTCTCCACCAGTAAGCCTGACTTTTTTTATTTCGAAGGCTTTAGCAAAAATCTTAACTAACCGTTCTATCTCTTCAAATGCTAGCAGCTGTTCTTTTTTCAAAAAGGGGTAATCGGGCCCGAAAATTTCTGCAGGCATACAGTAGGTACAGCGAAAATTACACTTGTCCGTTACTGAGATTCGCAAATCTCTAAGCGGCCTGTTTCTTTTATCCTGTAAAATCAAGTATGATCGCCTCCTTTTTATTACTCTATAATCCTATGTGAATGAGAATAAACGTTAAATGAGTTTCCTCTTATAAATCCAACAGCGGTAATATTTAAATCCTCTGCTAATTTAATAGCAAGATTAGTAGGGGCTGATTTTGATAGAATAATTCCAACACCAATTTTTGCAGCCTTTAATAGTACTTCAGATGAGATTCTTCCGCTAAAGGCAATAATTTTATCTTTTACAGATATTTTATTTTGGATACAGTAACCGTAAATTTTATCCAATGCATTATGCCTTCCGATATCAGTTCTGCTAATAATCATATCCTCTCCTGAGAAAAGGGCAGCATTATGCACTCCGCCAGTTTCTTGGAAAGTTAAACTGCTGTCCTGCAGCTGTCTCATGATGGATAGACATTGAGCTGGAGTTACCGTAGTCTTGGAGGTAGAGGTTTTAGCCGTACGAGCATCATTGTGAAAATAAAACTGGCGGCTTTTCCCGCAGCAAGATCCAATAAATCGTTTTGAGTGAAATTCATGACTGGTTGTAACTGGAACATGTAAATCCACATAAGAAATTCCCTTGCTTTCGTCAATGTTAATGGTTTTTATCTCATCCTGTTGTCGGATAAATCCTTCCGAAGCGAGGAAGCCAATTGTTAATTCTTCAAGATTTTCCGGTGTACAAACCATTGTCGCAAATTCTTGTCCATTTAACATGATTGTCAAAGGCTGTTCAGTCACGATCTCATCCATCTTCTCTTGTAAAATGCCATTCTCGTACCTGTAAATCCAGCTGTTATTGCTGATTTGACCTGCCATATTCATTCACCCGCCCATACTTAACTTAATTACCCAAATAGTAGCATAAAATTTTCATATAGCAATAGTAAAAAAATCTAACATAGTGAAAAACTTAATAATGGTTGAATACCAATAGGAAAGATGTTAATATTTAGAAAAGTTCACAAACTTGTAACAATTATTGATTCGAGATAGCGAACCTGTCATCGGTTAATATCTGTTACAGCATTTTATGTAAGCGATTAACTGTTGGTGTATAGTAGCGTTCCTGCTGGTAGCTAACCGTCAATCCCTCCTAATGTTTATTAGACAAGGAGGAATTGACGGTTTTGTTTTTGGCTTGCAAAATAATATTAATCGGGGTGTTGAGAGGATGAAAAAAGCGAAAAACAGATGGCTGATTGCAGCATCTGCGGTAGGAATTCATATTTCTATCGGTTCTGTTTATGCATGGAGTGTTTTTACAAAGCCAATTGTTAATCAATTCGGATGGGATTTAACTGATGTGAGTTTTACATTTAGTTTAGCTATTTTATTTCTAGGATTATCCGCCGCTTTCTTAGGCCATTTCGTTGAAAAGCATGGGCCGAAAAGAGCTGGGATGCTTGCTGCGATGTTTTTTGGTGTTGGAATCACAGGGTCAGGATTAGCTATCAACTTAGAGTCATTGCCATTATTGTATATTTTTTATGGAGTTCTTGGAGGAATAGGCCTTGGAGTTGGCTATATTGCACCTGTTTCAACACTTGTAAAATGGTTTCCAGATCGGAGAGGATTAGCGACAGGACTAGCTATTATGGGCTTTGGCTTCGCAGCTCTTATTAGCAGCCCTATCATGCAAAGCTTAATTGATGCTGTTGGGATTGCTAATACCTTTTATATACTTGGAGTCTCGTATTTTATTATCATGATGGTATCATCTCTGTATCTTGCACCGCCTAAGCAAGGCTGGGTTCCTGCTGGTTTCCAAGATAAAATAAAGGCTGGCACGAAAACGCTTAAAGAGGATCTATCACAATTAACTGCGAATGAAGCGATTAAAACAAAGAGATTCTATTATTTATGGCTGATGTTATTTATAAATGTTACTTGCGGTATTGCGATTATTTCTGCTGCATCACCGCTTGCACAGGAGAGCATTGGTTTAAATGCAGTCGCTGCAGCCGCACTTGTAGGAGTACTAGGAGCATTTAATGGACTTGGACGAATTGGCTGGGCATCGATTTCAGATTTTATTGGCAGGCCAAATACATATACAACATTTTTCTTAATACAAGTGATTGCGTTTCCATTAGTTACGATGACAAGCAATCCGCTTATTTTCCAAATTCTCTTAGCTATTATTTATACTTGCTATGGCGGAGGCTTCGCAGCCATTCCGGCCTATATTGGAGATTTATTTGGAACGAAGCAACTTGGTGCTATTCACGGATATATATTAACAGCATGGGCAGCAGCAGGGTTAGCAGGTCCGATGTTTGCATCTTGGGTTCGTGAAACGACAGGTTCCTATTCTCAAAGTCTTATGGTTTTCACTGGGATGTTTGCTGTTGCTTTAGCGATTTCACTCCTTATTCGACTCGATATTAAAAAACTCAGACAAAAACAAGCAGAAACACGAAATGTTGCGGTTTGACAATTTTGAAAATAATTGTTTAACTTAGGATAATAGGATCAATCTTTCAACATATTAATAAAGTATTTACAAACAAGAATGATTCTTAAACATAATATTATACTGGAATTAAAGGGTTGAAATTGATGAATAAATATGAAGCAGAATTTAGCAATCTTGTCCGATCCTTTCGAAAAAAGCATATGGGAAAGGGACCAAGTAAAGTAACAACTACCTTTTGCAAAAACTGGGCTATTTGTGAAATGGAGGGAAACCTCTCCCCAGTTGAGAAGTTTATTGTAAGTGCAGATGATGGAAAACAAATGGTCCGCGCTGCAAGAACTGAAATGGTAAAGGATATGTATAAGAAGAATCAGCCAATCGAGATGGAGGAATTTTTGCAATCCAAACTCATCGACCTATTTGTAGATATCGATATCGAAAGAGATTTTGGGATGTCGGTGTTTGTTTTTGATAAAAACATTGAAGAAATGTATAAAACTAAATAGTCAATAGGAAGTTGGCACTTGGTAGCGACCCTGCTAAAGACTAACCACCAAACACATGCGTAATTTTTGTGTCTGGTGGTTTTTGTATTTTTTGTGAAAAAAACTGTTAAATAGATATTAGAATTACGATCATTAAAAAATTCATTATTCAGCATGAATGAAAAAGGAGAAGATTGTCATGAGTTCAACTAAGCATACAGGACCAATCAAATTAGATACTTCCTTAAAGCCATCCTTGTGGGCTGGCAAGGCGCCAATGGGGCTTGGGAAGATAAAGCCTCACCATATTAGAGATACGATGAAGGTAGCATGGGATAATAAAGATAATTTAGGATATGCTTATCGGATTCTGACACAAGGTGTGTGTGATGGTTGTGCCCTTGGTGTATCTGGGCTTTATGACCAAACTTTAACGGGTCCTCATTTATGTACAACAAGATTGAATGTTCTTCGCTTGAACACGATGCCGGCCATTGACCCGGAGTTGCTTGAAAATATAGATAAATTGAAGGAATTAGACAGTACACAGCTTCGGAAGCTTGGAAGAATTCCATACCCTCTATCGAGAAAAAAAGGAGAAAATAAGTTTACAAGAATATCTTGGGACGAAGCTTTAGACAGGATTGCAGCGAAAATAAAGCAAATTGATCCTAAACAGCTTGCATTCTATTTAACTGCTAGGGGAATTACGAATGAAGTTTACTATACAGCTGCGAAAGTAGCTCGGTTTCTAGGAACAAATAATATCGACAACGCTTCCCGCATATGCCATTCGCCAAGTAAAACAGCATTAAAACGGTCATTGGGTATTGGAGCATCTAGCTGTAATTATAAAGATTGGATCGGTACCGATGTATTAATATTCTGGGGCTCTGTTGCAGCAAATAATCAGCCTGTCTCCACTAAATATATGTATGCAGCTAAAAAAGCGGGAACAAAAATTATTATGATTAACCCATATCGAGAGCCAGCAATGGAAAATTACTGGATTCCTTCGATTCCGGAAAGTGCACTGTTTGGTACACAAATTGTCGATGATGTGTATCAAGTTAATATTGGCGGAGATATTGCCTTTATGAATGGTGTGATGAAGCACTGGTTTGAAATGGAGGAAAAAGTTCCGGGCTCTGCGATTGACCATGATTTTGTCAACGAGCATACAAATGGTTTTTCTGAGTTAAAAGACCATCTCAAGAATCAAGATTGGGAACTGCTTGAAAAGTCATCTGGGTTAACGAAGGAAAGAATGTATGAGTTTGCCGAGCTGCTGGCCAAATCAAAATCCGGTGTTTTCATTTGGAGTATGGGATTAACACAACATCGCTTTGCAACGGATAATATTTCACAAGTGGCTAATCTTGCCATGCTTCGCGGCTTTATTGGAAGAGAGCATTGCGGTGTTATGCCAATCCGCGGACATAGCGGGGTGCAAGGATCAGGTGAAATGGGAGCTGACCCGTTTGTACTTCCAGGAAGTGATTTTGATGAGCTCAATGCAAAACGCATGGAATATTTATGGGGATTCCCGGTTCCTAGATGGCAGGGGGATACAGTAGGTCAAACATTGGAAAATATCATGCTGCCGGAGAATCATCCGAGAAAAGTTAAGCTCTTTTTTACAAGTGGAGGAAACTTCCTCGAAACAATGCCAGATCCTCATTTTATTCAGGAGGTTCTTGAAAATGTTGAACTGCGGGTCCATCAGGATATCATTTTTAATACATCTACCCTAGTGGATGCAAAAGAAGAGGTCATTATATTACCTGCGATGACGCGATATGAGCAGCCTGGTGGAGGTACATCCACAAGTACAGAAAGAATGGTATATTTTAGTCCAGAGATTAAAGGGCCAAGAATTGAGGAAGCTAGACCAGAATGGGAAATTTATGTTGACCTCGCATCAAGAGTATATCCTGATAAAAAGCATCTAATTGAATTTAAACATGCAGATGAAATTCGTGATGAAATTTCTATAGCCAATAGAAATTATGATGGCATCCAGCATTTGAAAAACAAGGGAGATGTGTTCCAATGGGGAGGAGCCTGGTTATGCGAGGGCGGGGTTTGTCCTACTCCTGATGGCAAAGGAAACCTGCTGGCCATTGAAATTCCTGAGCTGCGGAAAACGGAAGGCCAGTTCTATGTGACAACAAGACGCGGAAAACAATTCAATTCGATGGTTTATAGTGAAATAGATCCTTTCAATGGGGCAGATCGCTATGATATTTTAATGAATGCAGACGATGCAGAGAAACTTAATATTCAAGAAGGAGATGCTATCGTTGCATTTAATAATTACGGCACTTACCAGGGAAGAGCGAAATTTGAAGATGTGAAATCAGGTAATATCGCTGTATTCTGGCCAGAAGGCAATGTACTGCTTCCTAAGGGCGTGTATGAGAAGTATGCGGAAATTCCGGAATACAATACTACGATTATTCTCGAAAAAGCAGAAACGTTCCATGCACAAAAGGATCGAAAATATTTAGAAAAGAGAATTGAAGAACTCGAAATGAGTATGAGCTAAATCTAGTTTCTTCTATTATATAGGC
>NZ_JBALPC010000094.1:0-3671 GCF_036965225.1 Bacillus sp. JJ1474
TAATTATACTAAATTATATAATTGGAGGAAACAATTGTGAATCTTAAAAAGATATTTGTTTTAAGTTTTCTATGTTTGTTCATAATTATGTTTCAAACTAGTGATGCATCAGCAAAAGTAATGTGGGGGAAAACGGAACTAAAAAAGGGGCAAATTGGAAAGGTAACTATTTTAAGAGAAACACCAGTTGTTAACCTAGACGATAAAGGAAATATTTCTTCAGTAGTAAAAAGAGTGAATAAAGGTGATGAGTTTAGGGTTTATTCTTACCAAAACAAATTTGGTGGTTTATATGGTTTAGGTGGAGGATTATTTGTTCAAAAGAACGAAGCAGCAGTAAAATATGAGACTCCCTCAAAAGCAAAATTAGCTTTGTTAGAAGCTGAATCAAAGCCACAACAACCAGAGAAACCAAAGGAAAAAGTTAAAACTGATTTTGCCAAACTAAATGAAGCAATTGAAACCTTATCAATACAAATTGACAAAGGAATTTCCCAAAAGGAATATAGTACGCAAATAGAAGCATTGTTCCAATCACTTGAAAAGAATAGCAATAAATTAAGTCCTGTTGAGAATGCACTAGCACAAGGAAGAATAGTTGATTTAACTAAGAAAACAAATGTACATTTTGATTTTGTAATATACGAGTTTGGTAATGGTGAAAAATTCTTTAGTCGTAATGATGAAAAGAATACAGTTGGAAGTGTATATCCAAATAAAGAATTTGAAGGAAAACTATATCCAACATTGAGTGTGTTTGAGGAAATACTAGGAATTACGAATAATGAATATGAGGTAACTTATAAAAAAGTGTCTGGTGGATTAAATGGTGTATTATTCCCTATGTCAAGATTCTTTACTTCAGAAAAGGAGTATGTTGATATTAGCAAACTAGACTCTGACTACTATTTTGTTCACACTTTGGTAAGTAAAAAGAATGATCAAGAGTTAGTTATCAGCACAAAGGATAAAAGGTATGCAAAAGAAATGAACTATAATTATGTTGAATCACCAATATCATTAGATGAATTTATTGATTTCTTTGATTTGAATGTAACGTATAAGTACGAAAATAAAATCATGACTGTTAGATTTCTAGATATTAATGCTCCAAAAGAACGTCCGTAATTTGTTCATTCAATAATCCTTCTCAAATGAATGAGAGGGGTTTTTTATTTGTCGTTATCAATTATTTCGTAAAGATCATCTACTTTCACATTTAGCAAAACAGCTAACGCAAACAATTCAGAAACAGAGGGATAACTCTTTCCAGTACACCAGTTAGAGATTGTATTTCTAGATTTATTAAAGTGCTGTCTTATGTATTCTCTATTATATGGGGATTTATCAATTAACCATCCAATATTACTCTTTATCTTCATGTCATCACCTTAGTTAATAATTCGATAACAAAGTACTGAATCCTTTCACAATCTAATTTGTAAAATTCACAATTTAATTTGGAATAAACTGAAATTATTGGTCATACCATCTAATAAATAAGCAAACGGAGGTGGTATGACCAATGAGTAACAAGGTAGTAAAGTCAGTTTCATTCAATATTGCAAATGAGCAAGACAAAGAATGTCTGGAACATATTCAACAAGCTAATTTTAGTGGATATGTGAAGGAACTGATCATTGCGGATATACAGAAGCGAAAGGAAGCTAGACGGATTGTCCATAGGAGTACAGGGGGAGGAATTAAGATTGTTGTAGGGTAATACCATCCTCCCTCTTATAAGCAACTGTTACATTGTTACACGGTTGACACTGTCAAATGTCATGACGAATGGAAAGGGGATGTTTGTTTGTGATAGAAGGGAAGGGACTTGGAGGAAAGAAACCTAATCGAGTAAATTTATCGTTATCAAATGAGTACAATAAAAAATTAAATAGTCTAGCAGTAGCTTGTAATAAGAAACCGACTTCGCTTGCAGGATTATTGATTGAAATGTGTTTGGATAATGTAGAGCTTGTCCGACAGTTACAAGATGAATATGGTGTGTACAATGCTTACATGGTTGTTCCGGTGAAAAATAACGGTGAGATTATCTATACATTGAATGAAAGGTGCTGATGGTATGGATTGGGTAGCAGTTGGAGTTGGAATGATTGGTACAATGTTAATATTTGCATTGAAGCATAATGACGATGAAATAGAGGATGATTATGAGGAAGATGAGAGTGGTATTACCATTAATGGCAAGGGTAGATATGTGGTAATGTCTTGTCAGACTTGTAGAAAGTTGAAACGTCATCAAGAAATTGAACATGATTTGTATTCTTGTGTTAGATGTAAAAGACAAACAGATTTGCGGAGGAAGAGTGGCTGATGGCTACTCTTTTTTATACTATATGGGAACGACATTTGACCCTCCTTTCAATTAGGAAAATAAAGGATATTTACTACAAATATTGAATAGTACTTTAGGAGGGATGATAATGAATAAAGTTGCTAATGCAATAAGAGGAATTGGTGTCTTAGAAATAGTTGCTGGAATAATCATTGGTTTCTTTTTAGCAGAGGATTATTTGTTTAATTGGACAACTTTTCTTCTATGGAGTGGTGCTGGATTTGTAAGTGGAATAATGTTTATTGGTTTTGCTGAAATCATTGATCTTCTTCATAGTATAAATTCTAAAATCAAAGGAACAGATGTAGAAACAAATCAAGTCACTGATAATATAGAAGTAAATAGTAACAGTAAATCAAGTGTTTATAATTCAATCATGAAAAATTAATGGAGTTGACTTCTCAGTCGCTCTTTTTTTGTTTCATTAATTTACCATTAGATACGCAACGTTTTTCAAAAGTATAATTTGAAGTGGATATAACTAAGGAAGAGTAGTTGGGGGAGTTAAGAATAATGGTCAAGCAAAAAAAGTAATCTATTGATGATATAAAATTAGTTATTAATTACTCTAATGACCCTGATGCCCCTAGGTTAGAAGAGTTAATAATGTCTGAAGAATTTAAATCCATTGTGAGGAAGATACTCTTAAAATGAAAAAACAAAAAGAAGTAGAAATTGTTTACTCGAAATTAACTGGAAAAAGAAGACCTCCATCAAAAATAATTTGTGATGAAGAACCAAATTTAGATTTAATGGCAAAAGCGTTTATTGAATTGTACTTTGAAGTTAAATTAATAAAAAATAGAGGAAATAAAAATGGGAAATTGGACTAAGAATGATGATGAATTATTAAACAATACTGATTTTACAAAATTAAGTTGGGAAGAAATAAAAGATATGTTTTCCGACATAGGTGAAAGGCAGTTAATGAAGAAAATGCATGATGCAGGTAAGACAAAAATAAAAAAAGGGAATGTGTATTGGTATGAGAATAAACCATCATGTGTTGTTACCCATACCAATGAGCCTAATATGGAATTAATGGCAAGAGCATTTTTAAATCTTTACTATGCAACAAAAGATGATCCTATAAACACCGATGATAAAAAGAAGTAGGTGATTACCTTGTCATTAAGGAAAGATGGAAAGTCCGAAATTAAAAAGAGATATATTACAACAATAAAGAAAAAGAATTACACTATAAACATTTTCGTGAATGAGGAACTAGAGGCTGAAAAACTTTACATGGATAAATTAAGAGAAATAGCAAGAGAATTTATGAAAATAAAATAAAATTTATGTATATTTTTATTAC
>NZ_JBALPC010000094.1:3698-4278 GCF_036965225.1 Bacillus sp. JJ1474
GGGTTATGAACGTGCTCTGAATGATTCGGAACTATTTTTTTATGTATAAATAGGAACGTTTGTTCTACAATATAAAAAGGAGATGATGAAATGGCAATTCGTGATAGAGGGTTATTAAAATGGCAAGGTGCTTTCTTTATGCCTGAACATGTGAAAATGCTTCGAGATATTGAGCGAGATAATCAGAAAGAAAAACAACCAATATTAGATGAGTATGAGATCGAGGAATTAGAAAATAAAATTCATTACGCAATGGAGTTTTCTTTTCATGTGAATGTGAAAATTTGGAGAGAGGGATTCATTCATGAAAACGAAGGTAGGATATGTAGGTTGGACGGATTAAAGAAGGTGATCTATTTAGAAAGTGAAAATGGGTTTATTGAGAGGGTTAAATTTGAGGATGTTGTTGGGGTTGAAGTTTTAGATTAAACAATAAGTAAGGACATATTATATAGAAGAAAGATAAACCACACTTTCATTAAACTATTAATAAAAGGTAGACAGTTTAATAGATAAATGGTATATTTTCCTTAACAGAAAAAGTGGATTAAAATGGGCTATAAACCTTGATGTATCAACG
>NZ_JBALPC010000095.1:0-10096 GCF_036965225.1 Bacillus sp. JJ1474
CTGGAAATGGTTTGCGGTGATTTTCGCAGTGGCCACATTGCTTGCAATGGCTTTCTTGATGCCAGGTATTCAGGCAAATGCAATTGCAGATACAGTTCATAACGCTTTTGGTCTCGATAAAACAGTTACTGGTTTAATCGTTGTCGCACTTGTTGGTTTTACTATTTTTGGCGGTGTTAAGCGTATTGCTAAAGTTGCAGAATGGGTCGTTCCTTTCATGGCAGCTGCTTATGTATTAATTGCACTTATTATTATTGGATCTAATTTTGCCGATATTCCAGCAGTTTTTGGACTCATTTTTAAAAGCGCTTTCGGAGCTGAAGAAATGTTTGGCGGTATTATTGGTTCAGCTATTATGTGGGGAGTAAAACGCGGTCTATATGCGAATGAAGCTGGTCAAGGTACAGGTGCTCACCCAGCTGCGGCTGCTGAGGTATCCCACCCTGCTAAGCAAGGTCTTGTGCAAGCGTTTTCAATTTATTTAGATGTATTCTTAGTCGTTACAGCGACTGCATTGATGATTTTATTTACACAACAATACAATGTAATCGACGAAAAAACTGGAACAGTACTAACTGAAAACCTTCCAGGAGTTGAACCAGGAGCTGGTTACACTCAAGCGGCAGTTGATACGCTCATTCCAGGATACGGTGCAGGATTTGTTGCCATTGCTTTATTCTTCTTTGCCTTTACGACTATTTATGCTTATTACTATATCGCGGAGACAAACTTGGCCTATCTAGTACGTGGTAAATTCAAGGGAATTGCTTTTATTGCACTAAAACTCATCCTTTTAGGTACCATTTTCTTTGGATCAGTAAAAACTGCAACAACAGCATGGGCAATGGGCGATATCGGACTCGGAATTATGGTATGGCTAAACTTAATTGCGATTCTATTGTTATTTAAACCAGCGCTTATTGCTTTAAAGGACTATGAAGAGCAGCTTAAGGAAGGGAAAGATCCAGAATTCAATTCGTCTAAATATGGAATTAAGAATGCTGAGTTCTGGGAAAATGGCTATCAAAATCCTGAAAATAAAAAAAGGGATAAGGTATCATAAAGTGAACTTCTAACCGTGCGGATCCTTCGGATAGTTAGTTATATTAGGAAAGCACCAAGCACCAGCTTTAGTGGCTGGTGCTTTTCTAATGACAAATTTTCCAAACGAGAATGTTCTTAATAATGAGTGTTAATTAACATATAAACCTCTTACTCTTTTTAACTAACTGCGACTTTCTCTACATGGGGATTGTCATGGGAAACAAGGGCGTATTTTTCCCATTTTCTGCTTTTCCATCTAAAGTACATGATGATGGCTCGAGTCCACTCGTCGGCTGCAATTGCTAACCAAACGCCTGGTAAGCCAAGATCAAGGTAAAACACAAAGAAATAACCTAAAGAGAGACTCATTCCTACCATTGAAAACACACCAATGATGACAGGGAAGGTCGCATCTCCTGCTGCACGTAAAGAATTTATGACTACAATGTTAATCGTGCGCCCCGTTTCCAGTAGAATACTTAATAGTAAGACGCTCGCACCTAAACGAATGATCTCAGGATCATCTGTGAACAGCGCCATTAACGGTTCGCGAAGTATGATGACGATGGCTACGATTATCAAAGTAGCAGCACTCGCCCATTTTAAACTTTTCCAAACCCGGACATAGGCTTCATCCTTTAGATTTCCGCCAACAAGCCGACCGACGATGATCGATGTTCCCATCCCGATGGCTAAGGCAAATAAATACATGAACATAGAAATATTTGCTGCATACTGTCTTGCTGCAAGTGAGTTCTCACCGAGAAAAGTGACATAAAATAAGAAGACGATTTGGCATGATTGATACATAACCTGCTCGAAGGCAGAAGGCAAACCGATTTTTAATATTTTCCCAATATATTCTCGTGATAGGTTGAAATAATATTTAATTTCAATGCGGATTTCCATGATTCGATAGAGGAGCCAGAAGAATACAAACAGTGCAAGAAGGCGGCTTAATACGGAAGAAATAGCCGCACCTTGGACACCTAACTCTGGGAATCCAAACTTCCCAAATATTAAACAATAGTTTCCTATAATATGAATCACGTTCATACCAAGTGAGACAAGCATCGCCTGCTTCGTGAATCCATGAACACGAATGATTGCGGCAACTGAATTAATAAGTGCCTGCAAGAAGATAGCTCCACCGACAATCTTTAAATAGCTGTCAGCATATAGTAAGATATCTCCTGATAAATTTAATCCTTCCAATATATTTCTGCTGAAAAGAAGAAAAATCACACTGACAATTAAGCCAACCATTAAATTCATGACTATGGCTGTCGCAGATATTTTCGCGACCTCGGCCATTTTTCTTGAACCGATATATTGAGCAATAACGATAGCCGCACCGTTACCGACTACTTCTAAAATGAGTATGGAAATATGAAGATATTGATTTGCCGCGCCAACACCTGAAACAGCATTATCCGATATTGCACTCAACATAAACGTGTCAACAATACCCATAAGCATAAAAAGAAAAATTTCTAAAAATATCGGCCAAGTTAAGTAGAAGAGATTAAATTCCTTCTGTATTCTTGTTGCGTTTTTTACCACTTAGTTCACCTTTTCACAAAGAATTTAATCAAAACAAAAAGTATCTTATAACAATTTAAAGAGTGTTACAAGACTTTTTTTACTGTTTATGGAATGTAATTGTTAACAAAAGTGACAAGTACTGTTTAAGGGATAGTTTATTGGGGAATGGGTGGACAATTAAGGACATAAAGTAGGTGAAACCAACATTGTATGTCCTATAGCTAGGCTTTAAAGGACATAAAGAGGGTGAAACGCTCAAAGCATGTCCTATAGCTGGGCTTTAAAGGACATAAAGAGGGTGAAACGCTCAAAGCATGTCCTATAACTTGGCTTTAAAGGACACCAAGAGGGTGAAATGATCAAAGTATGTCCTTTAATCGAGGTGATTAAGGACAGAAAAAATATAACCGCCAAAGCGTTCATTAGAATGGCTGTCGCTCATTTTTTATCAATCTAAACTATTTTTCCAATAAACATTATTTAATTGGTGCGAATGTTGAGTAATTCAGTAATGGAATGATACACATTTATATAAAAACATGTAAAATCACAAATCCCAAAAATACAAAAGCCATGTAAAATGAAACTTTCTCCTTTTTCCTGATGCTTTCCATCTGCGTAATAAACCGCTAAATAACAAGATAATCAGGATCCCAATCGCTGCTGCCCCACTAACAGTTTTTGTATTCCAGAGATTAACAAAGCGTGTAGAAATCATCAATGCTGCATGGGCGATGATTAACAGAGTCGCAGTTATTGCAATTGGTATGTGGTATCTCATCATTTTCTTTGAAATTTTTGCAAGTTTTACTTTTACATTTCTTATTTTACTTTTCCTTATAAGGAGAAAGACGAAATACATATTTATATTAATTAAAAATAAAATAAATGCTGCTTGTGCTATGATTTTCCCCATCAAAATATAACTTGAATCATATCCTTGGTACAAGCTCCACAAAACAATGACGAGGATAGTAATGATATTAATGGTCAGCCATCTGGTGATCATATAAACCCTCCTCCACTTTAATAGAAAAAGGATGAGCAGACGAAACATCTTTTTTCTTCTTTAAAAACTGTTCATAAGGAGCTTGTGCTTTTTCATTTATACGCAATACCAATTAATGCAGGAGATTCAGTCGTATATGCCGATCCTTTAAAATCTCCAAATAACTGAACTCGTCCAAAACCAGCCATTTTTAGACTCTCATTGAGCTCATTTGAAGTTAATGGATACAGCTCGACACTATTTGAGAAGGTCTGAATGCCTGCTCCCTGATTGATCGTAATTGCTCCGTTGAATTTAATTTTATTTTCAAAGTGGTCATAGGTTCTCTTAAATGTAACTCCCTTATACGGCAATTCAATAAGCGGTAAATCTGTAATATGGTGTTGAAGGATACGATCATAATTTACAGTTTGAATAATTAATACGCCGTCTTCGGATAGCACATTCCATATTTTCTTTATGGACATACTTATCTCTTCAAATGATTCTAAATGAACAATAGAGTTTCCGATACAAATGGCAGCATCAAACGATCGATCATGAAAGTGATCTATGTTTCTCATATCTAATTTTAATGAAGATAAGTTCAGATGGTGATCCATTAGCTTTTGTTCAACTTTTTCAACCATCTTCTCATCTAGATCAACGGCTGTTACATGATAGCCAGCTTTCGCTAATTCAATCGCTTGGTTGCCTGCTCCGGCAGCAATATCTAGTAGTTTGATTTTTTTGTTTGCGGCGGCCTTAATAAATTCTAGTTGAGCTGGATTACTAGGAAATAGATCATCATAATATTGACTTAATACTTTATAAAAAGACATCTCTTATCCACCTCATCTTTAATAAGCTATTGTCCTATATACTTTCAATGCAAATTATAACCGATGTAAGAGATAAATCTAATGATAGAAATCACAGTCTTAATGATCCCTACTAAAAGCCAACATAATTGTAATTAATTGCGAAACTACAGGATTTGTTTGCAAAACGACTGAATTTATTTGGGAAACCACAGGATATATTTGCGAAATCACCTCATTTGTTTGCGTATGTAATTAAGAGCGAACAATCATAACTCATTGTTCGCTCTTACTCTTCAAACCATAAAATCCAACTGCATTTTCCCTAACAATAGAGTAAACGTCAGTAATCGGCACTCGCTTTAATCTGGAAATTTGCTCAAGGGATTTATGCATCATTTGTGGGTGGGTCTGCTTACCTGTAAAAGGACCTTCGAATGGCCAAGGTCCATCGGTTTCAACCATGATTTGCTCGAGTGGATACTTTTTGACAAGCTCCTTAATATCGTTTTCATAGAGTACATCTGGTGTGATGGATATGAAGTAGCCATTCTGAATCATCCGGTCAATCGTATACTCATCACCCTTGAACCAATGGAAATGTGCTTTTGAAATCGAGTGCTTTTCAAGAAGATCACAAACAATTTTAGCGTCTTCGTATACAGCGTGAAGCACAAGCGGTTTTTGCCATATTTTCGCCTTGATTGTTATTTCTTCTAACAATTCAAGATAGGGACTTAGTGGAAGATCCTGTTCTTGACGCAAATAATAAGGAAGCCCCACTTCACCAACTGCAATCATCTCGTCTTGATGATGATCCATCCAATTAATAAGCTTGATAAGCTCATATTCATGAGGAAGAGGCTGCTCTGGGTGATAGCCGTAAGCAGGGTAAACTTGTTGAAAATGCGAAGCAATTTCCTGTGTAGCCTTACATGATTTCAAGTCAAAAGAAACGGCAATAAGGGCTTCAATGGAAGGGTCACCTTCAATAATTCTGCTTAAATCTCGTTTTTCATATTGATCAAGATGAATATGGGCATCAATGATTTTTTTCATATCATTACTCCATGAACGATTTCAGTTCGTAATAGATTTTCCGTTTCCATTGTAAAAAGTCGCCCTCTAACAGTAGCTCTTCCTTACGTGGTCTAGGAAAAGGAATAACAAATTCAGCTGCAATGGTTGCCGGTTTATTTGAAAGAATCACAATCCGATCGGATAAAAACAAAGCTTCCTCAAGATTATGGGTGACAAACAAAACAGTTCGGCGATTATTTTCCCAGATGGATAATAGCCATTTTTGCATGTCCAGTCTTGTCAGTTCATCTAACGCTGAAAACGGCTCATCAAGCAAAATGATGGGCTGTGGACTAAGCAAAGCTCGAATAAAGGATACCCGCTGTTTCATGCCGCCGGAAAGCTCATGAGGATAAGAATTGGTATATTCAGCTAACCCAGCTTTTTCAATCATTTTTAAAGCTTTACTAGTATCCTTTGTTCCTTTTAGCTCTTGACCAAGAAGAACATTTTGTAAGACAGTTCTCCAAGGAAGCAAGCTAGGGGATTGCGGCATGTAGCTGACCGCACCTGTTTGGCTGTTGATTTTTTCACCCTTCAGTGTAATCGTCCCTTCATCAGGAGTGAGAATGCCGCCAATGAGCGAAAAGAGCGTACTTTTTCCACTGCCTGAAGGCCCAAGAATAGAGACAAATTCCCCTTCATTCACTTGTAAATTTAAATGACTAATGACATCTACATCGGCAAATTTTTTCGAAATATCTTGTATCGTTAAGACACTCATTTTAGTTTGCTCCTTTTGACTGCCAGCGGATAAGAAGTCGTTCAACCAAAACGATTACCGCAAAGAATAATAGGCTTAACGCCATGATTGCAAAGATAGCAACAAACACACGATCGGTTCGGAATGAGGAAGAAGCTAGTGTCATATACACGCCGATGCCTGATTTTGCCCCAAGCCATTCGGAAATAACGGCACCCATAATGCTATAAGTGGCAGAGATTTTTATTCCTGAAAAAATGGAGGGGAGAGCATGTGGAAGTTCCAGCTTCCAAAACAATTGGCTCTTTGTCGCACCAGCCATTTTCATGTAATGCCTTAAGTCAGGTGATGTTTGCTTAAATCCATCAAGTGCTGCAATCGTCACCGGGAAAAAACAAACAAGTGTAATGACTATCATTTTGGGCAATATCCCAAAACCAAACCAGATGACTAATAATGGGGCTAGTACGATCACGGGAATATTTTGCGAAAGAATTAGAAACGGATAAATAGCTTCTCGGACAAACGGCAGGAGATAGAGCAGGATAGCTGCGAAAAGCCCAATCCCAACACCGATCGCAAACCCTGTAACCCCAAGTCTTATCGTTGAAAGCAAATGTTCAGAAAAACTGGGAAAGCCTGCAATCGCTTCGGTCATAATCGTTGAGGGAGCAGGAAGCAGCCATTCTGGAATATCGGCTTTTTTAACGATAATCTCCCAAATGAAAAAGAAGAGAAGGAGAACGAAAACCGATCTCCATCCCTTAAAACGAATTATTTTCATTATCGATACTTCTCCGTTAACTGATTCATGGCTATGCCTGTTGGCTGATATAAAATTTTTACTTGAGAAATCACGTTTTTGCTGCCCATTTCAATCATTCGTTCATTCATTTTTTTGATCACATCAAATAGTTCAGAAAGCTCGCCTTCCATCGTTGTTTCTAACGGATGGACTTCATAAGTGACACCTGATTCTTCAATAATTTTTATCGCTTCATCCACATATGGAATCACGTCTTCTCCATTTTTTGTTTTCGGTATAATTTGAATGCTAACCAGGGAATTGTTCATCTTACAGTCTCCTCACTGTGGTAAATAATCGTTTGTAAAAGCTTTTTTTGCCTCAAGCTCTTTGTCTAATAATTGATTTTCAAACATCCAGCTTGCATAGTTTTCCCAAACTTCAAGTTTTTGCTCACCCCATCTTGGAGCATCATCTTGATAACGTGATGCTAACCACTCCTGACTTTTCTTCACAAGCTCTTGATCAAGATCAGGTGCTGCTTTTAATAAACTATCTGCTGCTTCAGATGGGTTATCGATCGCAAACTTGTAGCCTTTTGAAACTGCCTTCAAAAATTTCTTCACTTGTTCCGGATTAGATTGAAGCTTCTTTTCATTTGTTGCAAGAACTGGTGTATAGTAATCTAGTTTTTTACTATAATCGGTTAAATAGACCATATTAATCTTTTCGTCGCGAATTTCCGCTTCAATGCCTGTCCAGCCGTAATAAATCCATGCAAAATCAATATCTCGTTTTACAGCTGTAAAAAAGTCTGTATCCCCCATATTTACAATGGAAACATCTTCTACATTGGCATTTTCGATTTGCATCAATGAAGTAATGACTGATTTTTCAACTGGAGCTCCCCAGCCCCCGTATGTTTTTCCTGCAAAATCCTTTGGTGATGTAATATTTTTCTCCGCTGGGGAGGCAAATCCAGACGTATTATGCTGGATTACTGCTGCGATTGAAACTAAGGGCACCCCTTGAACACGTGCTTGTGTAATGCTTTCTTGATAGCTGACGCCAAAATCGGCTTTTCCAGAAGCAACTAGCTGATCTGCTCCCGCTTCACCGGGCATAATAATTTCCACGTCCAAGCCTTCTTCTTTAAAGTATCCTTTATCCTGTGCCACATATAAACCGGTGTGATTCGTATTCGGTGTCCAATCCAAAACAACCGTTACCTTTTCATTTTTTTCTTGTTGTTCCTTTGTTGAATCAGTGGATTCCTTTCCTCCAGCACATCCTGCGAGAAACAAGGTAGCCATTATCGTTGCAATCAACCATTTCATCATTTTTTCCTCCAAAGCTTTCATGATAGTTTCCAGAAAAAATAAAAAACACCCGGATGAGAACCCGCGCGTACATGAACAAACATATCTATACTTCATTCGAATATGTTTCCTCCGCTGGTGTTAACCAGATCAGGTTCAAAGGGTCAGCACCTCACAGGTACAGTCTCAACCGGTAACACCGGTTCCCCCACAATTCTAATGCTATTTATTTTTTCAGATACTTTATTATATCAAATAAAAGAGAGGGAAGTAGCATAATTATATAATCTTATTAGTAGGATCGGTTTTTTTACGGATGAACTTGGGGAATAAAGGAATATTGTCTACACGCGTTCTATGAATTATTCATTGCGATCATTTTGGGAGGGAACTTAGGAAAGAGCATTTTATGTAAGATTAGTGTCCGCCACAGCCCCCACAAGACCTACTATTCTAAAGGATAAAGAGCTATCCAATAAGTCTAGAAAAACTGACTTTCTGGATAGCCCAAAAATTCACAAAATCAAGGAAGACAAGTGGTTTAAGACCTTTGGAAAGACGCAGGGGAGTTTGTATTTTCTCTTGCTATAGCTGGTCTTGTCAAAGAAAAGACTGCAAATAGTAACGAGATAATGACAACGCCACTCCCAAACCAAGCTGTACTAGAAACAGTTCCGGAATTGTTTAACACAAGACCACCAATAGCTGATCCAAGTGAAATTCCGATTTGCAGAGCAGAGTTATTTAAGCTTTGCTGTATGTCGGACGTTGCCGGATCAATTTGAATCAAATAACTTTGTAGAGGTGGTGCCAAGGCCCAACTCAATGCTCCCCAAACCATCATCATTGGAATGAATAAGACAAGGGAAAAGGTTGTTAATGGCAATAAGCATAAACAAATCGCAAATGCACTGATAACGATCACAATACTTTTGTGAGTACCAATCCGATCCGAAAGTGTTCCACCGAATGCTCCGCCGCCTACTGCCGCAATACCAAATATAAAATAGAAGATACTGATCCAGTAGGAATTAAGATGAAAATTCGTCTCTAAAAATGGTGTGAAATATGCATAAACCGTATAATGTCCCGCCAGCATAAACACCGTAGAGAGGTGGGCACTGCCTATTTTCGCGCTGCCTGCTGCCTTTAATTGTTGGGAGAGCGGAATGGTTCTTTCCCCTGGAATACGCTCCAAGAATATTGAAATAAGCACCATTGATCCAATTGATAACGCGGCGATTCCAAGGAATATGATGCGCCATCCAAATATATTGGATAGAAGGATTCCCAATGGTACACCTAATACGAGAGAAGAACTTATGCCCATATAAATGAGACCTAAAGCCTTTGCTCGGTGAGAAGGGGCAACAATTTTCACAGCAATGGTCAAGGAAAGTACAACAATTAGTGCTGTACTAGCTGCAGTTAAAACTCTTGCAATCATCATAAAGGTATAATTCGGACTAAAATACGTCATGACATTTCCAAGGAAAAATATGAATAACGAAGCAAGATACAATTTTTTTCGTTCGATTTTGCTCGTTAACACAAGTAAAACAGGCCCTGCGATGGCGTATATAAGAGCGTACACAGTGATTAGCTGTCCAGCAGAGCTTAAAGAAATGTTAAAATCATCGGCAATTGTCGGCAATATCCCGCCAATGATCAATTCAACCAATCCAACCGCGATAGTTGATAATGCTAGAATAAAAACTTTCAAATTCATAATCTATTTCATGTCCTTTCTAAGCTGATATCAAAAGAAATAGGCTTTGAAGGTCTTTTTCTGAACAAAAAAAAATCCTGACTACAGAAAACGAATAGTTTCATTTTCTGTAGTCAGGATTT
>NZ_JBALPC010000096.1:0-2978 GCF_036965225.1 Bacillus sp. JJ1474
CGTGGCGTTCTTAGTCTGTGTTCCTACAATCGGGACTTTACGGGCTGTTGATCTACACATAGTAACTTTTTTTACTCCACTTCTTGAAATGGGGATCTTACAGCCCGTTAATCTGCGATAAACTTTTTGTCCAAAAGCAACAAAAGAACAATCAAATAATTGTATTACACTAACATTGTAGATAGTTGTCACAGAATTGTAGAATTTAAAGTAATAGAAGAAATACCATTATGCGGGGATTTACTGCAATTTCGGAGGTGTTTATATAAGTGGAAGCATTAACAAGGGACTTTTTCTTATTTCTTTCAAAGAACGATCTTCTTAATAAAATCGCTCAAAAAAGAGGAGGAAAGTTTGCACAAGGTAAATTGATTGGCGGATTGGATTTTCCAAGCTCAATTGAGTTTATCAGAAAATTGAATAATCAAGGATTATCTGTAACAGTCGACCATTTAGGAGAATTCGTCAATTCAGTTGAGATTGCAAACGAACGTACGGAAGAATGTATTCGTACAATCGAAATGATTAGCAAAGAAAAGCTGGATTCTCAAGTATCTCTGAAAATGACCTCATTAGGACTTGATATTGATCGTGATTTAGTTATGAAGAATATGACTAAAATTCTCGATACAGCTGAAAAGCATCAAATCATGGTAACCATCGACATGGAAGATGTGCCTCGCTGCCAGGCTACGATTGATATTTTCAAACAGTTAAGAGAAAAATACAGCTGTGTCAGCACGGTTCTTCAAGCCTACCTCTACCGTACTGAGCAGGACTTGCAAGATCTTAGCGTCTATCAGCCATTCCTGCGTCTTGTAAAAGGTGCTTATAAAGAATCGGCAGATGTTGCCTATCCTGATAAGAAAGACGTGGATGAAAATTATAAAAAGCTCATTAAGCAAAGCTTATTAAGCGGCAATTATACAGCGATTGCTTCTCATGATGATCAAATCATCGAGTATACGATAAATCTTGCCAAAGAGAATAACATCCCGAATGATCGTTTTGAATTCCAAATGCTTTACGGAATGAGAAATAAAACACAGCTTGATTTAGTAAAGCAAGGCTATAAATTCCGTGTCTATGTACCTTATGGTTTAGATTGGTACGGCTATTTCATGAGAAGATTAGCAGAAAGACCAGCCAATATTGCATTTGCTTTCAAAGGTATGGTAAAAAACTAAGAATAAATCTCGAGTAACTAAAGGAGCGAAAAAAAATGATCCCATACAAACACGAACCATTTACTGATTTTTCAATTGATGAAAATAAACAAGCATACTTAGAAGCTATTAAACTCGTAGAAGGCTACCTTGGCCAGGATTATCCTCTTGTAATCGGCAATGAAAAAATAACAACCGATAGCAAAATTGTTTCCTATAACCCAGCTAATAAGCAGGATGTAATCGGAAGTGTTTCGAAAGCAAGCAAAGATCTTGCTGAAAAAGCAATGCAGGCAGCTGTTACAGCATTCGAATCTTGGAAAAAAGTAAAACCTGAAGTGCGTGCAGACGTATTATTCAAAGCAGCTGCGATTATTCGCCGCCGCAAGCATGAATTCTCTGCCCTTCTAACAAAAGAAGCTGGTAAGCCATGGAATGAAGCTGACGCAGATACAGCTGAAGCAATTGATTTCCTAGAATACTATGCTCGTCAAATGCTGCGAATCAAAGACGGTGTTCCTGTCGAAAGCCGTCCTGGTGAATACAACCGCTATGATTATATTCCGCTAGGGGTAGGCATCATCATCTCACCATGGAACTTCCCGTTTGCGATCATGGCTGGTACAACAGTTGCAGCAATCGTAACTGGAAACACTGTTCTATTAAAACCTGCTTCAACTACACCAATTGTTGCTGCTAAGTTCGTAGAGGTAATGGAAGAAGCTGGACTTCCTGCAGGCGTTCTAAACTTTGTTCCTGGAAGCGGCGCTGAAGTAGGGGATTACTTAGTTGATCATCCGAAGACACGTTTCATCTCTTTCACGGGCTCTCGTGATGTCGGTCTTCGCATTTTCGAACGTGCTTCAAAAATTAACGAGGGCCAAATTTGGATGAAACGCCTAATCGCTGAAATGGGCGGTAAAGATACAATTGTTGTTGATAACGAAGCTGACTTAGAATTAGCCGCTCAATCGATCGTGAAATCAGCTTTCGGCTTCTCTGGTCAAAAATGCTCTGCATGCTCACGTGCAGTTATTGTAGAAGACGTATATGATCAAGTATTAGACCGTGTTGTAGAATTAACTAACGAGCTTACACAAGGAGATCCAACCAATCCAACTAACTTCATGGCAACGGTCATTGACCAAAGTGCATTCGATAAAATTATGAGCTACATCGAAATCGGGAAACAAGAAGGAAAGCTTATGACAGGCGGAGAAGGAGACGACTCTAAAGGCTACTTCATTAAACCAACAGTATTTGCAGATCTTTCTCCAGAAGCACGCATCATGAAGGAAGAGATTTTTGGCCCAGTCGTTGGCTTCACAAAAGCGAAGAATTTCGATGAGGCAATCGAAATTGCGAACAACACAGAGTATGGTTTAACTGGTGCGGTTATTACCAATAATCGTGAAAACATGGAAAAAGCACGTGAGGATTTCCATGTTGGTAACCTTTATTTCAACCGTGGTTGTACGGGTGCTATCGTTGGCTACCAGCCATTCGGAGGCTTCAACATGTCAGGAACGGACTCAAAGGCAGGCGGCCCTGATTACCTCCTTCTTCACATGCAAGCAAAAACAACTTCCGAAATGTTTTAAGACATTCATATAACATTAGATTAGGAGAATCAATCGGTGTGCATTGCCGGTTGGTTCTTTTATTTTTGAATTAAATCCATTACCTTCTGAAAAATACATTTAAAGATGCTTCTATGTTAGTGTTTTTCATGGCAGTACAACAAAGCAGCTACATTGGATCCTCCTATGTTTGCGTTTTTCCTCTAACTACACTAAAACCCTTACATTGAGC
>NZ_JBALPC010000096.1:3186-22129 GCF_036965225.1 Bacillus sp. JJ1474
CAAAACCCTTACATTGAATCCTTCTATGTTAGTATTTGTCTAGAACTAGCCCCCTTACCTTGAAGCCCTTTTTATCAGCGTTTTTCAATTCAAACCTCAGAAACGCAACATAGCTTAATACACTTTTTTAACACTAACTTTGTTTTCTGAAATAACCTAAGAAGGGCTATACAGATAAAACTATTGAAAGTATGATAGAATCTAGGGTTTTTAATTTTACATACTAATTAATACTTGAATAGATACGCAGTAAATTTTTTGGAAAGGAGCAGCCGTATGAATCAGCCAATCGATAAAATATTCACATTAACAGATATTGATGAAATTACAGATTTAATTAGTTCCTATTTGAAAAAGCCTGTTGTGATCGAGAATGAGCAATTTTCTTTACTAGCCTACAGCTCTTTTTATATCGAACAATTTGATAATGCCAACCAGCAAACCATCTTTTCCAAGCGTTGGCCCATTTCGATTCTAGAAAAATTCATGGATGAAGGTATTGTGGAAAAGCTGAAAACGGAAACAAAACCATTCCGTGTCAAGGAAATTAAAGATATTGGCTTAAATCAGCGTGTCGTTTTAAGCTTGAAACATAAAAATAAAATTCTTGGGTTTATTTGGATTCAGGAAGTTAATGACTTGCTTACTGATCATGAGCTCCAATTTCTATCCAATGTGTCTTTACATATTGGCAAGCTCCTTTACAAAAAAATGCAGGAAAAGCGAAAGAAAGATGAAGAAAAGGATCTGTTTTTTAAGAAACTCATTCAAGATTCTTACCAATCGGAAAATCAAATAAAGTGGGAGGCAGCCAATAAAAATATCATTATTGCAAATTTCTCTGTGATTGTTGTCTTTACAATCGGGCAAAATGACGAAGTAATTTTTGATGAGCTGACAGAGACTGTTCGGTTATTCGCCAATGCTCTCAAAAACCCAACTCATCTTTTTTGTGATCAGCTAAAGATTATTGTCGTAATGGGCAGCAACTCCGACCATTCTGAACAATTGTCCGAGAGCGCTAATGAATTAACTAATACTGTATTAAGTCAATTTAAAACTCAGCCTATTTATGCAGGTATTGGCCGCCCTTATACTTCCATTCAAAAAATAAATCAGAGCTATAAAGATGCTCTTGAAGTAATAAATGCAGCAAAATTTCTTAGATCAACTCAGCAAATTTTCGAATATAAAAAGCTTGGAGTTTTTCGTTATCTTGAAACGATCTCAAGACAAAACGATCAGATGAATTATAGAAACGAAGAATTGCTGATCCTGCAAAGAAAAGACCAGGAAAGCCAAACGGATTTAGTAAACACGTTAGAAGTGTATTTATTTAATAATTGCCGGCTCAAACAAACATCCGATCAGCTTTATATCCATATTAATACACTGAAATACAGAATTAAGCAGATTACTGAGCTAACTGGGCTTGATTTGGATGATTTTAATTTAAAATGCCAACTTTATATAGATTTGCAGCTTATGAAAAAAGGGCAATAAAGCTTTATAAAAAAAGATGCCGATTCTATTAAAAGGGCATCTTTTTTTATCTTCAATTTTCCGGAAGCCTAATATACCCAATTTGTTCAACAATTTCTTGCCCTTGTGGTCCCTGCATCCATTCTAAAAAGGGAACAATAGTTGATTTAGGATTATCCTTTATCGATATAGCGTAAAGGGACGCAGTAAAAGGATATGTGCCACTCGAAATATTTTCCGGATTTGGTTCTATTCCGTCAATGGCGATCAGCTTAATATCAGGATTAGGGTTCATGCCAGTAGCAAAAAAGCGGAATGAGAAGCCAATCGCATTTTTATAATTTCGATAGTCGGCGACCTGTTCCATAATTCCGCCCATTCCACGGGGAACCTCCTCTTTAAGCGGCTCCATAATGGGAGTATCCCCCATTATTTTTTGTAATAAGGTTTGACTTCCTGAGTTTTCCGGTCGCTGGAAGGCAATTATTCTTTCATTGCGCCCATTCAAATCAGACCAATTCGTTATTTTTTCGGAATAGATTCCTTGAATCTCAGAAACACTTAAGCTGTGAACCTTATTATCTGGATTAACAAAGAACACAAATGCCTCCTTGCCAATTGGGGTCATCACTAGCTCTTTCCCTGCCCTCTTCGCCATTTCTAGCTGAGATTTCGATGGCTCCGCACCAAAATAGATGTCAATTTCACCTGAAAGCAGTCTTTCATAAGCATAAATCGTGTTTGTAAAGGTGACGATTTCTTCACCAGCATTAAGGTTTTCAATATTTTTATACGTCTCTTTAGCAAAAGCTGAATAAACAGGATAAGCCGCTTCAGCCCCATCTAAAATGGGCATCTGATTTCGTTCCGTTATCGTAAAAGTTGATTCTTCCTGAAGCTGAGGAAGTTTATGATTAGGATTCGTCACAGAATAAGGTGTCAAATCAGTACTAGAGTAGCCTCCCCCATAGTCAAACCCATACGATGGCAAAACTGTCTTACTGCGTTGTAATTGGATGGAAGCACCCGTTCCAAAGGTAATGACCAGGATCACAAAAATCATTATCCACTGTTTCCGTTTAAAAACTAGGCGTTCTTTTCTAAGCATCAAAGTAATCATCAAAGCAATTAAAAATGAAATTTCATATGCTGTAGGTGCCCATATTAAAAGGCTGCCTACCCCCATAAATGACCCTATTAAAAATATCGGAGCGAATGCAATATGAGAAATGGCAAAATAAGACCATAAATTCGCACCGTAAAACCCCTTACTAATGATCATAAATATTACCCATAAAATTCCGGTATAAAGGAGTGGCATAAAATAGAGCGGCAGGGCTTCCTTTAATTTATCTGGCTGATTTAGTTTCTTTGCAGCGAGAATCCCACAGGCTACGCCCCCTATTATTAGCGGAATAAGGGATGAACTCATGATATTTTCGACTCCACTACCCAATATTGCCAGCGGCAAAAATGATAGTCCACAAGGAATTATACCGAAATATAAAATCATAGCCCCAAACCTTCTAGCCAAAATTGACACATCCTCTCAAAATACTTAGTGTAATTTTACACTCCACACTCTGTTTATGCAATATATTTTGTTAGAATTTTGGCAAAAATAAAACAGATGCCAATATGATGACATCTGTTTATCGGGTCAATGGGGGACGGCCCCATTCTATAGTAAATCTCTTCTTAATTCTTCTGCTGTTTTTGGAGACAAGTAAACTGGCGCTACCTCAAAAACAGATTTCGCTCCAGCTTGACCTTCTTTATTTAAACGGTAAGCAGCGCGTGCATACGCCACTAACACGCTAGAAGTGAATTCCGGATTGCTTTCTAAATTCAGTGAGAATTCAATGATTTGTTTATTGTTCTTCCCTGTCTGTCCGCCTCGGATCACGAATCCTCCATGTGGAAGCTTGGAGTGGTTAGCTTGCAGCTCTTCTTCAGAAATAAAGTGCACCTCTGTAATATAATCCGCAAAATAATTTGGCATCGTTTTAATTGTCTCTTCTATTTTCGCTTGATCATAGCCTTCTTCTGCTACTACATAGCAAACTCTTAAATGTTTTTCAGCAGTAGAGAGCTGAGGGTTTTCCCCGCTTCTTACTTTTTCAACAGCCTCTTCAATTGGAACAGTATATTGTACGGCTCCTTTTACACCTTCAACTCTGCGGACAGCATCTGAATGCCCTTGGCTCACACCTTTTCCCCAGAACGTATAATTTTCACCAGCAGGTAAGATTGCTTCGGCCATTAAACGATTAATAGAGAACAGACCAGGATCCCACCCAACAGAGATAATACTTATTTTCCCGCTTTCTTTTGCAGCCTGATCAACTGAATCGAAATATTCTGGGATTTTTGCGTGGGTGTCATAGCTATCAACCGTATTAAACCATTGAGCAAACTGTGGGCCTTGTTCAGGCAGATCAGTGGCCGAACCGCCGCATAAAATCATCACATCAATTTTATCTTTGTAATTTTCAGCTTCGGAGATATGTAATACCTTCACATCTTTAACATGAATACTTTCAGGTGATCTTCTTGTAAAAATACTAACCAGTTCCATATCTGGGCATTGATTGATGGCAGCTAACACACCACGGCCAAGGTTTCCATACCCAACAATACCTACTTTAATTTGACTGTTCATAGTGAATCCCTCCATAGCTGATAAACTTTTTATTTTTCATCTTACCTTTTTTTAAGCGAACATACAACATAAAAACTTTAGTACGATAAAGTTTTTTTACAATTCAACATCTTCTTAAGTAATTTTTATTGCAAATCTACTACTGCTGAATGAGTCTACTGAATAAACACGTTCAATAAAATCTATTTTCTCATCACTCATGAATAATAAAGTCGAGCTTCTTGTCCCATATCCTTCACTCTGGATAAATAATGGGGAAAGAATTCTTTCCCATTCAATCGCTACACCCGTATTTGGGAGGACTTCGTCTGGAGCTTGATCTGCATTTTGCAGAAGATTAAATAGGTCAGTTGAAAGGTTTTTCTTTTTTGCGCTCATTATTGCCGCTAAACCCTCTTTGCCCCGCTTCACCTTTGGCCACTCCGTATTTAATAAATGATTACTAACTCCATAAATCCCTGGGGAAAGCTTTTTTATTTCATTTTCATTATTTGAGTAATAGTATAAGTTTTCACCATCATCTGCTAATAGATTATAGCCTGGATAGTTGTTGGCGTCCGCATCGGCTTTTTTCATAAATTCAAAGGGAGTATCGCTACCCTGCAAAAATCCAGCCACCAATTCTCCTCGTGATCGCTTGCCTCCCACTATTTCATTCGGATCCCGATAATTCGTTAGTGCCGCAAATCTGCCGGAAGTTGTAACTCCCATCCAGGTGCCCATCTTTTCTAAATCCCTGCCAGCTAATATATATGGATAATCTCCCCAGTAATGTGCTGGTGCTGTTGGCCGTGCATAAAATTCATCGCGGTTTGCCGCAACGATTAGCCTATACTCAGGATGGACTTTATAAGCAAATAGGATTAAGCACATGTATTTCACCACCTTCATAAGTAATTACGTTCATTTCGATGAACAAAATCTTTTTCAGAAAAGGAAAACTTCAAATTAAATGGAATATACAATATATAATGTCATGTTTGAAAGGAAAACGCGATGAAAATGAATAGATCCTTGCTTTATGCTGGGATAGCTGTGGTCATTGTTAGTTTAGTTGGAAATTATGCATTTTTTGTCTCTAGCCAGCTTCAAAAGCCGATTATGTTAAAGCATTATTATTATGTTCCGTCCAGCCAAGGATACATCATCCATTTACATTATATTGCGAATCGCAGCGATGAGTTAGACATCCAATGGGTCACGATTCCCGGAATGGAAGGTGAATTTTTTTCGAAAGGACCTCAACATGGTCAAAAATATCGGCACTATGAATTAAAAACATTTTCTCTTGAAGTAAATGAAAGATTTTTAACAAACATCGATGAAAATTCCTTTAGCTTTAATCAAGTCAAAGCTCACCTGTCAAATGGCGATATTCTGACAATGGATATTGGGGAGATTACATTATATAAGTGGAATGATCGTGTTTTACAATTTCAAATCTCTGGCAGCTCCAGCGATCACACGGGCTATCATATATTAAAGGCTGATCAAGATATCAAAATTACCGGATTGGCAATTCCATATGCGGAAGAATTGAAATCCGCCCTTTCTTTAAAGCTGAACAGTAATCAAGTCGAGGTTCAGCAGCACTTGAATCAAAAGGTTCCTGGTGTTTTTCAAGATGATGGAAGATCACTCTCTAAAGATTTATTTCCAATCATGATGAAAAAAGATGAACTACTGTCGATAAATTATCAATTCTCTTTTCAGCAAAATGATTCTGGCCGTTTTAACTACTATAAAATTCGTGCAGCCTTGGAAGGGCAAGAGATGAACGGACAAACCTTTTCTGAGTATTTTCCTTTTTCGTATCAACCCTATCTAGCTGAAAAGGAAATAAGGGAGATTGTTAAGGGGGAAAATAATGACTAATATTCCTTCTTCCATCAACAAGGTCTTTTGGGGACTAATCCTAGTTCTAATTGATATTAATATAATAATAATCGATATTCTGCCTGATTTTATTGGCTATATTATTATCGTTTCTAGTTTAAAGCAGCTGCTTACTTACTCTTCGCATTTTTCAAAAGCAAGAGGACTTTCAATCTGTTTAGCATTGCTATCTTTAGTGACAATTTTTCAAGGACCACCGATTCCAATGGATGAATTCAGTCTGTCCAACCTGTCACTATTCTTAATGTTCATTTCAATCGTACATGGAATTCTTCATTTATTCATGGTTTACTATGCATTCCTTGGATTCATTGAAATGGCAGGGCAAGAAGGATTTATGCTGTTTGCGAAAAGCGCGAAAAAAGGAATGCTCATTTACGTAATAGGAACCTTTGCTTCTTTGGCATCCATTCCGTTTTTTATGAACGTTAATGATTCCGAAGGCTTTCTTATTATCGGATTTAGCGTCGTCACGACCTTTATCATGGAAATCATCATACTAGTTTTATTAAGGCAATTTAGAATAAGATTTTTGACCGTATAATCAGACAGTCTGCCTAGTTAGCCGCGATTGACTAGGCTGACATCCGTCATTTCTATTTTAATCCCGGATTATCTGTTGAGCTGATCAGCATTTTCCCCAAATAATAAGGTACCTGCCCAAAAGGACGGGTACCTTATTGTGAAAAACAAGCTATCTAAAAGACAGCCCGATCCTATTTTTAAAAATCCCCTAAACTTATACGAAAATATTGATAAGCTGCCAATAGAAAAAATGAATGTAAGAAGCAACTTCCTTCTCTCTACCTACCTATAACACTTTTGACAAAAATGCTGATGTTCTTTCATGTTGAGGTGCAGTAAATAAAGTAATTGGAGGAGCTTCCTCGATAATATATCCTTCATCCATGAATACTACCCGATCTCCGACTTCTCTTGCAAAGCCCATTTCATGTGTTACAACGACCATCGTCATTCCTTCAAGGGCTAATTCCTTCATGACAGCTAGAACTTCCCCGACCATTTCTGGATCTAGTGCTGATGTCGGTTCATCGAACAACATTATTTTTGGCTCCATGGCAAGCGCTCTTGCAATCGCAATTCTTTGCTTTTGACCGCCTGATAATGAATCTGGATACGCATCTGCTTTACTGACGAGGCCAACCTTTTCAAGCAATTGGTACGCCTTATCTTCTGCTTCTTTTTTCCCCTTTTTACGGACCTTTATTGGAGCGATTGTAATATTTTCTAGTACGGTTTTGTGGGGAAATAAATTAAATTGCTGGAAAACCATACCTACATCCGCCCGGATTTCGTTTATATTTACTTTCGGTGCCGTTAAATTCATATTATTAATTAAAATTGTTCCAGAGGTTGCCTCTTCCAATTTATTTAGACAGCGTAGGAAGGTTGATTTTCCAGAACCAGATGGTCCGATAACAACGACAACCTCTCTTTCATTAATTTGTATATTGATATCCTTTAGAACTTCGTTTTCTCCAAAGGTCTTTTTTAAGTTTTTCACTTTAATCATGTGTTTGACAGCCTCTTTTCAACATTATTTAATAAATACGTTACAGAGAGGGTTAACAGGAAATACGTAAACGCAACTGTCAAATACGGTTCCCAAATACGGAAATATTGCCCTGATGCGGCTCTTCCCCAATACATAAGTTCTGGTGCAGCAATAATGGCAGCCAATGATGAATCTTTCAGCAATACGATAAATTCATTTCCTAAAGGAGGAATCATTCGCTTAAAGGCCTGAGGAAAAATAATAAACCTCATTGAAAGTGATTGGCTCATTCCAAGTGAACGGGCAGCCTCCTCCTGCCCTTTATCAATTGACTGAATGCCTGCTCGAAATATTTCTGCTACATAAGCGGCAGAATTTAACGATAAGGCAGCAATAGCAGAAGCAATGGTGCTCGCCGGGGACATGAATAGCGGCATGAACCCAAAGTGTATGAGAAAAAGTTGAACTAATAGCGGCGTTCCACGGAAGAAATTAATATACCAAATAAAAGGTAATCGAAGCCATTTAATTTTAGACATTTTTCCAAGAGCAATGAAAAAGCCTAAAACACTTCCTATAAGAATTCCTCCTATTGAAAGGCCAATCGTTAACGCTAAGCCTTTCAATAGAAAAGGCAAATAATCAATTATGATATCAAAACGAAAATCCATATCACCCACTCCATCCCTGTGCTAATTCAAGAGGTTGTTAAAAGCGCAGCCCAATCCCCCATAACTTAACTGCTATTTCTCAGTCGAAAGCGCTTTAATTACCTCTAAATCAGGAGATACTCCAAACCATTTTTCATAGATTTCAGTGTATGTTCCATTATCAATAATCGTTTTCAACGCTTTGTTTATTTCACCAGACAGACTGTTGCCTTTCTTAAATAATATTCCGTAATATTCAGGTTCGAAATTTTCATCATCTGGAATCGCGACAAATTTGTCATTTGGATTGTTTTTTACATATTCGTTTGCCACCGTATTATCTGTAATTACTGCCTCGATATCGCCATTTTTTAGTGCCATAAATGCTACACCAAGGGTTTCATATTTTAATATATTTGAATTATTTTCACCGACTATTTTTTCAAGGGCAATTTGACCAGTCGTTGCATTTTGTACGCCAACCTTCCTGCCTTTTAAATCTATGGCATTTTTGATATCGGTACCCTCTTTAGCCAAAATCATCAGCTTGGATTCAAAATAAGGATCAGCAAAATCATATGTTTGTTTTCTATCATCCGTGATCGTAATAGATGTTATGCCAATATCGACTTCCCCGTTTTCGACTAATGCAAATAAAGGATCCCAGCCGACATTATCAATCTTATATTTATATCCTGCTTCATCTAGGATTGCACTAATTAGGTCCACATCATATCCAACTATTTTTCCTTTATCCATATAAACGAATGGTGGTGTTACAGCATCTGTTCCTACTAATAGCTCCTTTTCACCCGAGGCATTCGTATTTTCCGCAGAGCTTTTTCCACATGCAGCTGTAAAAATAACGATGCATATTGTAAGTAGACAGAGTACTAATTGATGATGTTTTTTCATCTTCTCTACACTTCCTCTTTTATTTTTTACTGTACAGGAGTACCCATCAGTCAAGAGCCTTGTCCTCACTGATGGGTCAATTTAAACTTTAGGTGCAAAACTAGGAATTAATTTTCTCGGTATTCTTAGCCTTTTTTAAATAAGAACGCCAAGTAATAGCCCATTTTTCTGGATTTTCAAAGAAGTCTTGCTCATCCACTCGATGAATGGTGCTATTATGTGGAGCATTTTTCACGTGTTCTGGATTTGTATAGGCTTCGTCTGAAATTTGTGTTAAGGAAGCAATATATTCATCTAAATCTGCTTTAGAGTAGGACTCTGTTGGCTCAAGTGTAAATGGTTCAGGTATGACAAATGGATGATGGCTTGACCAGTAATGATGGGCAAAATCAGCCATGCGGCGAGAAACATCATCTGTAGTTACCCCTGTTTCCTTCGTTAGCTGTTCCCAGCTATAACGAACTTGCTCCAGCCTTTTTCCATTAATATAAGGAGCACTTGCACCGCGGATTTTTAATATTTTGTGATATAAATAGTTATTGTTTAAAACAGCAATTTGGGCTACATCCTTTAATCCTTCTGCACCAAGTGCTCTTATCCAAGCGTAGGCTCGAAGAACTGTTTGCGGGACGCCCTGGAATGACCGTACTTTCCCGATACTATGTTTTAAGTTGTCATTCAAAACATATTCTTCATCTTGTTTTTCAACAATTGGCCCTGGCAAAAATTCCTTTAGCTTGTTTAATACTCCGAGAGCTCCTGTCGCAGGGCCTCCACAAGCATGAGGTGTAGAGAATGTCTTATGAAGGTTAAAGAAGCACATATCGAAGCCTGCCTCTTTGGCGCGAGTAATGCCGAGTAATCCGTTGGCATTCGCCTGGTCATAATAGCAAATTCCGCCAGCATCATGGACAATTTTTGTAAACTCCTTAATACGGTAATTATAAATTCCAGTATCTTCTGGATTGGCAACGACAAATCCAGCTGTTCTTTCGGAAACAACCGATTTTAACTCCTCGATATCAGGGAAACCCTCTTCGTCTGGCTGTAAGGTGATTATTTTAAACCCTTTAACTGCTGCTGTTGCCGCAGCGGAAGGATGTGAAAAACTAGTTGTAATGATTTCATTCCGTTGTTCACCTTCACCGTTCGCATCATGGTAAGCGCGTACAATGGAAGCCATCGTAAATAATGATTGTGTCCCGCTCCCTGGCTGGAATGTGAAATAATCCATTCCCGAAATCTCTCGCATGCATAAATCTAATTTATACGTCACTTCAAGAATTCCTTGTACTGTACTAACATCCTGTAACGGGTGAAGCTCAGACATTTTTGGTGATGAAGCAAAGGTTTCGTTTATTTTTGGAGAATACTTCATCGTACAAGTGCCTTGCCCAATCTCAACGTTAAAAGCCGCGCCCAGTGTTTCTTGTGATAATCTCAAATAATGGCGCAAAACACGATTTTGGGAAATCTCAGGAAGATTAGGCTGTCTTTTTCGAACCATTTCAGATGGAATAGCAGAAATTCCATCTCCTACACTATTGATAATTTCATCTTCTACTGCTGGAAGGGAAACTCCTCGCTCCCCGCTTTTGTGAAGTTCAAAAATAATCGGCTCATCCCACTTTGCCTGATGGAAATTTCTAACTTTATGGGATCTATTAATTTTTTGCATGTGCATTCTCCCCTTCCTCTTTGCTTTCGACTGAATCTAAGCATTGCTGAATCGTACTAACAAGTTGATCAATATCCTTTTTCGAATGAATTTCCGTAATACAGAATAATGCGCTTTGGCCTAATTCAGGAAAATCCTCAGATAAGTCTTTTCCGCCAAAGATTCCATTATCAAGTAAATATTTATTAATTTCCTTCACGGATTTACCAGTATGGTTAAAATCAACCACGAATTCTTTAAAGTTTGTGGATTCAAAACGGGATGCCACTACGCTAGGTATGTTTCCAAGCTGTCCCATTGCATATTGCGATTTTTGCATGATGGACTGTCCTAACTGATACATTCCTGTTGGCCCTAGCAATGATAAGTAGACACCAGCTGTAATCCCCCATAAAGCTGTTTGTGTTCCAACAGATTCCTTTCCGTTCTCCCTTTGAGCAAAAGAAGTTCTATCATAATAGACATCTCCGAAACCATATTCACCTTCAACTACAGTCGGTGCAATCCCAAATAATCTCGAAGGATATTCCTGTACAAAAGTAATATCATCATGAGTGGCGATAAATCCTGATTGGCCGCCACCATAACTCATATGCATGCCAAGCGGCTGAAGATCGCCGCAAACGATATCTGCGCCATAATGACTTGGAGGAGCCATTACGCCAAGGGAGCTTGGATCAACCCCAACGACCGTAACTGCACCATGGCTTTTTGCTAGACTGCTAATCTTCTGACCTTGAGTTTCAATAAAACCAAGGTAGGAAGGGTTTTCAAAATAAACAGCTGCTGTATTGGCAGATAGCTTTCCTTCAAGATCTGCCAAATTGATTTGACCGGAATCTTCTTCATAGTCTACAAGTATGCACTCGATAAATGGTGAACAGTAATTTTTAATAACTTTCAAACGGTCCGGGGATATTGTTTTCGGCAATAATACCTCTGTTCGGCCAGTAATTCGGCCAGCCATCCGGATTGAGGTTGCCGCAGCTTGAGCCCAGTCAAATGTTGGGACATTGACAACATCCATATCTACTAATTCGGCCATCAAGCTTTGATATTCAAACAACGCTTGATATCTGCCATGGTCCTCATAAGGGTCTCCAGCATATGCCGTTAAGAATTCTGCGCGTGAATTGATTTCGTCACAAACAGAAGGAATAAAGTGATTCCAGCAGCCTGCCCCTAAAAAGTTTAAGTATTCTTTTGTATTGATATTTTTGTTTAATAACCCATCTATATATCTTTTTAACTCATATTCTGATAATGGTTCCGGGATATTCATCTCTTTTTTATAGTGCAATTCTTCAGGTATACCATCAAAAAGCTCTTCAATCGTTTGAACACCAATTTCTTTCAGCATTTCCTCTTTTACTTCTGGAGCTGTATTTGGAATATATGGATGTGCTCCCGCGTTATACTTTCCCATCATGTTTCTCTCCTTTTAATAAAAATTTTAAGCTAATCCTCCGCCGTCAACCGTTAACACTGTTCCTGTTACCCAAGAGGCCATATCACTCGCTAAGAACAGAACACCTTTGGCAATATCAGATGGCGTGCCAATTCTTTCTAAAGGACGCCCAACAGCAGATGATTTAAGAAATGACTCTTCCTCATGCTGTAATTGCTTCGCTTCATCTCTAAGTAATGGAGTATCTGTATCACCAGGGCATATACAATTGGCACGAATATTTTGTTTTCCATGATCAATGGCCATTGCTTTCGTTAAATTGACTACGCCTGCTTTCGCAGCACAATAGGAAGCCGCTAGATCTCCGCCTTTTAACCCCCAGCCTGAACCTGTGTTGACAATACTGCCACCGCCATTATTCGCCATAACTGGGATGACAAACTTTGATAATAAGAAGGCACCTTTCAATGAAACATTTAGAACGATATCCCAATCCTCTTCTGTATGATCAACGACCGTTTTTCTTCTAATAACACCAGCGTTATTAAACAAAACATCAATTCTCCCAAACTCCTGTTCAATCTGTTTGGCAACTGATTCACATTCAGCAGATGAAGTCACATCACATTTGAAAAATACAGACTTCCACCCCCTGTCATTCATTGAACCCGCAACGGCTGTTCCTTTCTCTTCATTAATGTCAATAATGGCTACTTTTGCACCTGCTTCTGCGAACAATTCAGCAGTTGCCAAGCCGATGCCAGAGGCAGCTCCTGTAATGACAACCACTTTATCTTTAAGTCCTAATAATTTTTCGTAATCTAATCCACTCCATGTTTTGCTATTTTCTTTGCTGTTTACGTCAATCATTTTTAGTCCCTCCTTTTTATTACAATCTATTACTTGCAATTACTGTGCCAATTTTCACATTTATTAAATAAATATGATTTTGAAAGAACTTAACTATATTTCAGCAATTTTTGACAGTTTTATTGACAGACTTTTTTGACAGGCATGACAAAAGTTGTGTCAAAAATGGCACATGACACCTCATACGATTGACTATTCTGAATTTTATAAATAGAATAAAAGAGTCTTACATAGAAATTTTTAGGGAGAGTAGACAAATGATTCTGCTAAATTCTATTTCGAAAGTTATCCAAGCTTTTTCTAAACTCCTTCACCTTGATATTGCCTGCTTTAATCCTGATGGAAAATTAATTGCCGCAACAGAAAACTATATTCACATTAAGGGAGAAAAGGCATACGCTCCATTCTTTAAAACTCTTTACGGCAACCACATTACTTTTCTGCATCAGCCGGGAAAAATGAATATGTGCACAGGATGTCATTTCATCAATAATTGCCCTTCTAAAGCAGAGCTAATCCAAGACATGATCATCCATGGGAAAAAATATGGGTATATTTCATTTGTCAGCTTCTCTGATGGGAATGAAAGGATTTTAATAGAAAATCAAGACTATTACATAAAGTGGCTATCACAATTAAAAGAAATCATTGTTTCCATATTGAGGGATAGTAATGAAATGAAAGTGGAGGAAGCAAGTTCAAAAACAGCGCCAAACTATATTTTTGGAAAAAGTCCTTCTTTCCTTCAAATTCAAAAAATTATTAGAAACATAAAAAATAGTTCCTCCTCCGTATTAATTACTGGAGAAACAGGTACGGGAAAGAGCTTACTAGCTCAATATATTCATAGTACAAGTGCTGTCCAAAACGGACCATTCGTTGAATTAAACTGTGCAACAATTCCAGAGAATTTATTTGAAAGTGAATTATTCGGATATGAGGAGGGAGCATTTACGAATGCAAGAAAAAAGGGAAAACCAGGTTATCTTGAATTGGCGGATAATGGAACGCTTTTTTTAGATGAGATTGCAGATTTGCCTTTATCCTTGCAGCCGAAGCTATTAAAGGTTTTACAGGATGGCGTGATTCAGCGGGTAGGGGGAACACGTTCAAGGAAGGTTAACTTTCGCCTAATAGCAGCTACAAATCAATCATTATTTCAACTAATGAATGATCATTTATTTCGAGTGGATCTTTTTTATCGGTTGAATGTTATTCCCATTACTCTTCCTTCATTAAAGGAAAGAATGGAGGATTTACCTTTATTTGTTTCAAGCATAATTAAAAAATTACAGGATCGTACCGGTAAGACGATTTATTCCTATACAGATGAATTCTTAAGATCACTCTCTTCCTATCATTGGCCAGGAAATTTACGTGAGCTTGAGAATGTCATTGAGTATAGTATGAATATGGAAACAGAAAATGTATTAACCGAACAATCTCTTCCCTCCTACCTCTTTCAGAAATGTTTAAGCACTTCTATTGAAATGCACGAACAAGAACCATCACTAGTTGAAGCCGAACGGGAAGTCATTATTCAGAAGCTTCAGTATTACGGTACTAGCTATATTGGCAAGCAAAAAGCAGCCGAAGATTTAGGGATAAGCGTTCGTACTCTATACCGAAAAATGGAAAAACTACATATTCCTTCATAGAAAACTCATATTTCATAAGACTAAATATCAGATAGAATTAGACTTAGAGGACATTGGTTATCATTGGGTGGAAATATTGGATGGAGCGTGCACCATTGACAGTGTTTGGTGACCGCTCTTGGCTTTTTCCTATAAAAATCCCCCAAAATGTCGAAAGTTACATTTTGGAGGATTCCTATTTTCTCCTATTCCGCCTCTGTCAAACTCTTCGCAGCCTCGAATAAAATATGCACCCCATTAGCTAAATGACCTGAATCAGACCATTCCTCTGGACAATGGCTTAAACCGTTTTTACTTGGTACGAAGATCATGCCAACCTCTGTAACATCCGAAAAGACCATAGCATCATGTCCGGCGCCGCTATTGATCGAACAATAGGCAATTCCCAATTCTTCGCTCTTTTGCTTGAGAAGAGAACGAACATTTTCACTAAGTGCTTTTGGCTGAATATATAATTGCTGCTTTACCGAGATCCGAATGCCATCTACTTGATAGGACTGAATTAATGTCTGCACCTTCTCCAGCACACTTTGAACATTCTCTTCTTTTCCTGAACGAATGTCGATTGTGAAAATTGTTTTATCCGGAATAACGTTTGCACCGTTCGGATAGACATGTAAGCGGCCAGTAGTGATGACCGTCCCTTCCCCTTCTTTCTGGGCAAGATCAGGTAATTGTGCAATAATTCTTGCTGCTGTCACTAACGCATCTGATCTGCGATCCATCGGAGTTGTACCTGCATGGCCTGCTTGACCCTCAACCGTTACCTCAAGCTGAGTCAAGCCCACAATCGCTTCTACAACGCCAATTGGAATATTAGCTTCTTCTAGAATCGGGCCCTGCTCAATATGTAATTCTAAGAAAGCCTTCATTGTTTTCGGATCTCTTACCTTGACCAAGGATGAATCTAATCCGATTGCCTCCATCGCTTCAACCGTTGAAATTCCGTCCGAATCCTTAAGTTTTTTGAAATCTTCCTCGTTCAGTGTGCCAATGATTCCTCTTGATCCCATGAGGCCTCCGCCGAATCTCGATCCCTCTTCTTCAATCATCGCAATAACTTCTAATGGATATTTTGGCTTCAATCCCTTTTCTTGAAAAAGGGCAGCCACTTCTAGACCTGCGACAACTCCAGCAGCTCCATCGTATGCACCGCCGTTAGGGACTGAATCAAAGTGAGAACCGACAATAACACTTGGCGTATCCTTCATACTTCCTTCAAGCCTTCCAAAAATATTGCCTAAACCATCTTCACGGACTGCTAAACCATACTCCTCCATGGATTCTTTAATATAGTTTCTTGCCAGTAAATCCTCTTGACTATAGGTAAGGCGAGTTACCCCTTTTCCCGGAGTTGCCGTAAATTTTTGCAATTCTTTAATATGGTTTTCAATTCTTTGTTGAGACTTTGACATATGAATCCCTCCAAAACTAGAACTTACAAAATGAAAGATAAGCGGGCCGATATTACTTGGCCATTTCATTTTACCAAATAAATCGAACCCGCAATATTTTCAATTTCTGTTGAATGAAGTTAAAATTATTTCAAGAATCCTACGAAAATACCTGCTAATACTACGGAAACCATTGTAACGGTGATGAATCCTCCAACAAGCATTGGCGGCAGCATATGACTTGTTAGAACCTCTTGTTCCTTTTTGTCTTTTGTTAATGATTTAATGACTTCATTCGTAATTATATAGTCTGCTGGAAATCCATATAATGCTGTCAAGGAAACCGCAAACGCCATTTCTTTACTCACCTTCAATACCTTTCCGATAATGAACGAAAAGATGTACATTCCGATTACACCTAACACAATAGTTCCAACTAAAGGATAGATAATTTCAAGCAACATGCTTGGAGTCGCATTTTTTAATGAGTCAAAAACAAAGAGCATTAAAATCATAATACCTATTCCAAAGCCATTTGCTTTAAATAGAATTTGTCTTTCCAGAAAACCAACACTTCTTCCAATAACGCCAAATACTAAACATAATACAAACGGACTGATCTCGAAAATTGGTGCAAATGACTTTGATACAAGATAAGCTAGTAAACCGACAATAGCTAGACGAAGGAATTTAAAATAATCTGTGTTGTACTCTTTAGGCAGCTTTTTAAATAGCTTCGGTTCATCTTCTTCACTAGAATCACTCTGTTCAGCTTCTAATTTTGATAAATTTCCACTGCGATATTCCTTAAGAAGCCGTTTTCCTTCCTTCTTTAATACGATAGAAGTTAATGGATAACCTGCAAAACCTTGCATGACATAAATAACGATGGCAAATACAGATAAGGACATAAGACCTAATTCTTTTGCACCTTCAGACATAATAACAGCAGAAACGATTCCACCTACTAATGGCGGGATCGCAACTACAACAGTGTTCCAGTCCCAAATAAATGTCCCAATTCCAAATAACGCAGCAATAATTCCTAAAATACCAGATAACGCAATAACGATCGTCTTCCATTGCTTTATTAGTTCTTTAACTGAAAGTAACGTCCCCATATTTGTGATGATTAAATAAATCACCATCGTTGCAACAACTGGCGGTACACCAGCAATAGGTACGATATCCTTCGGGAAAAAAGTCCAATATCCGATAAGAAATAAAACCGCACTCACAAATACGGATGGGATCCAGGCTTTTGTTCGAGTAGAAATAAAATCTCCAATATATAATATGAAAACAACAATGACTAAAGCTAACATTTGGGACATGAGAATCCCTCCCTTTCATTAAAATCAATTTACCAATATTACAAAAGATTCAAACAATTAATTACGAAAAAAAATGTCTTTATACTGAAATGGAATGTGTACCGGGTTTAGTCGTGCTTGAGAAACAATCCGGTACGTATCCTTCTACTATTTATTATTTTCTAAATAGGTTAAAGTCGCTATTCCTAAAGTTTTCGCTGCGATCAGCATTCCTTTTTCATCGATATCAAATTTAGGATGGTGATGTGGGTAGGTTTCTTCCCAATCAGGATTTTGTCCGCCTGTGAAGAAAAATGCTCCCTTAACCTTTTGAAGATAATAAGCAAAATCCTCTCCGCCCATTTCCGGCTCAATTTCAACAACAGCTTTAACACCAGGTACTTGTTTCGCGAGTTCTACAACAAACTCCATTTCCTCTTTCGGATTGCAGGTTGCTGGATAGCCCTTTTGATAGTCGTACGAATATTCTACATCTGCAGCTAAACATGTTCCTTTAATAATGCGTTCTATTTCAATTTCAATAAACTCACGCGTCTTTTCATTAAAGGTCCTCACTGTACCAGCAAGTGATGCAGAGTCCGCAATGACATTCGGAGCATTCTTTGCTTCAAATGAACCAATGGAAATTACCGCTGAATCAAGTGGAGATACTCTGCGAGAAACAATCTGCTGAATATTGCCAACAAGCTGTGCGCCAATGACAACACTATCTTTTGTGCGATGCGGCTGTGAACCGTGTCCCCCACGGCCTTGGATTTTCACTTTGAAGAAGTCAGCGGCTGCCATCATAGGTCCTTGCCGATATTCAATTGTTCCCACAGGAGCAGTTGCCCAAATATGCTGGCCAAAGATTACATCGACTCCATCTAAACAGCCATCCTCTATCATCGCAATCGCTCCGCCAGGCAGAACCTCTTCCGCATGCTGATGAATAAAGACAACATTTCCTTCAATCTCTTCCTTTATAATATTTAATACTTTTGCCAAGACAAGCAGTGTAGCTGTGTGGCTGTCATGTCCGCAAGCGTGCATAACTCCATCTACTTTTGATTTATATGGCACATCGTTTTCTTCTTTAATCGGAAGTGCGTCAAAGTCAGCACGCAATGCAACTGTTTGGCCAGGCTTTCCACCGCGCATTGTGGCTACAACCCCACGTCCTCCAACACCTGTGCGGACCTCATGGCCTAACTTTTCATGATACTCAGCAATATATTTGGGTGTATTTTCCTCTTGGAAAGAAAGCTCTGGATATTGATGTAAATATCGGCGTACTTCTACCATTTCATCGTAAGCCTGATCTAATAACTCATAAAGCTTGTTCATATTCATTCACTCCCACTTAAACGGCTAGAATATTTTATCGAAATAGAAATATTCAGTTGTTTTTCTATATGGAATATAATAAAATATCTGAAAATTAATTCAATGTTCATTTGTACAATGTTAAGGTCTAATTATTGTATAATAGTCCATAAGG
>NZ_JBALPC010000097.1:0-9314 GCF_036965225.1 Bacillus sp. JJ1474
ATTTAGGAACACAGACTAAGAACGCCACGTCCTGTGGCAACGTCTGTGTGACCCACATCCTGTGGGCCGCAACTAACAATCAGTGGGGAATGATGCTGACAAAGAAAGGTTTGGCTTAATGTCTTTATCGGTACTCGTTTGTCCTTAGCGTTGGTACCCCCACTGATTGAAGTTTCACTTATATTTATTCATTTATAAGAGGAATAATGTTAGGCAAGGAATAAGGCAAGCGAATTTTAATAAAAAGTTCCGATTAAACTATTTCAAATAGCGCATTCATTCACAGTGAAAACCGAAAACGATTCTTTTGCATTCGAATTTTATTCAGATTTTTATATTTAGCGGACAGAGAATCCTTTATTTCCGTAAAATTTGCTCCTTAGTCGAATGAATAGGACACAGAATTCGTTAATGATGAGAAAACATGAGAAAATATCATTCTTTTCATGTAATAGCGGACTCAGAGGCCGTTAACCTTGATAAAAACATTCTTTTCAGATACATAACGGATCTATCGTCCTCCTATCTCTAATTATGTGAAAATAATGACAATTGGTAAATTTAAGAGTAAACTTATGTTTATATACTGCATGGATTAGATATTATTTTATTTAGATATAGTATTTTGAGGAGTTGAAGAAATGACAGAATGGAAAAATGGCATTGCTAAATTGGTTATCCCTACCCCTTTTGCGGTTGGTGATGTGAATATATATGTTGTGAAGGGAGAGCGGCTGACACTTGTTGATGTTGGGCCTAAAACAGAAGAAGCATGGGAGGCTTTAAAGGCACAATTGCAAGATTTAAGTCTATCTCCTGAAGATATTGAACAAGTTGTCCTTACCCATCATCATCCTGATCATGCTGGTCTTTTGGACTTTTTCCCTGCCAGTATGGAAGTATATGGACATCGTTTTAATGAAAGATGGCTAATGCGGACAGATTCGTTTTTAAAGGCGCATGATGAATTTTACTATGATCTATTTCCTAAGTGCGGAATTCCAGATCGATTTTTTCCTTTTATTAGCTCGTTAAAAAAGTCTTTGCGTTTTTCCTGTAGCCGTTCCCTTACAAGTGTATTGGAAGAAGGGGACACTCCGCTGGGGCTTGGTGACTGGACGGTTATTGAAATACCTGGGCATGCTCAAAGTCATATCGGTTTGTTCCGAGAGAAGGATGGGGTTTTTATCGGAGGGGATCATTTACTGGCACATATTTCTCCGAATCCTTTAATGGAACCGCCGCTTCCTGGAGAAACAAAGCGTCCCAAACCGCAGCTGCAATATAATGAATCATTAAAGAAGCTAAGGCAATTCCCAATCCGGCTTGTTTATTCAGGACATGGAGAGGATATTTATGATCCTAATGAATTAATTGAGAAAAGACTGGCACGTCAGCATGAGCGTGCGATATTTATAAAAAAATGGCTTGAGCAGGAGCCTCTTACCGTTTTTGAAATTTGCCAGCGTCTATTTCCGGCCGTATATGAAAGGGAGTTTGGCTTAACGATTTCAGAAACGATTGCCCAGCTTGACTATTTGGATGCTTTGGGGGAAATTAGTATAAATAAGGCAGGGAAGGCATTTTATTTTTCTGCTTAGCTGAGGTGGAATATGTTGGATCGTTTGAAAAATAAAACTATTATTATTACAGGTGCCTCGGCCGGAATCGGTGCATCGATGGCTTCACTTTGTGCGGAAAGAGGAGCCAATCTTGTTTTGCTCGCCCGAAGCTATGAGAAGCTTCTTTCGCTGAAAACGGATTTAGAAAGCCGTTTTCATGTAAAGGTTGATATACATAAGCTTGATGTTTCCAGCACTGACGAGGTGCAGGCTGTTTTTTCAAAGGTTTTGGAGCGGCTTGACCGTGTTGATGTTCTTGTTAACAATGCAGGTTACGGGGTTTTTCGCGAGGCTCATGAGGCAAAAATCGATGATATTAAAGGGATGTTTGCTGTCAACGTTGTTGGCTTAATGGCTTGCACAAGTATGGTTTTGCCTATCATGCGACAGCAGGGAAGCGGTCATATTATTAATATTGCCTCCCAGGCGGGTAAAATTGCTACACCTAAATCAAGTGTCTACTCAGCGACGAAGCATGCTGTGCTCGGCTATACAAATAGTCTTCGGATGGAGCTTACTAGCCATCGTGTTTTTGTAACGGCCGTTAACCCTGGACCGATTGAAACGAACTTTTTTACCATTGCCGATGAAAAAGGAACCTATGTTAAAAATGTAAAAAGATTTATGCTAAAGCCAGAGTATGTGGCAAAAAAGGTTGTAGATGCGATGCTGACCCCGACACGAGAAATTAATTTGCCGGGCTGGATGAATGCAGGCAGTATTGTATATACCCTTTTTCCTCGCTTGTTTGAGCGGCTTGGAAGACGGATGTTTAATCAAAAATAAACACAGCAAGCCTAATTCGGAAAAGAAACCAGGCGTATTGAATACAACTTCAGTATGTCTGGTTTTTCTTATTGATTCACACTTACTAAAAATAAGGCGAATCCGTTATATACCCATACACGACATCATTCACAATGTCGTACAAATCACTTTCTTTTTCTTCATGTTTTAGTAAATTTATTTTTTCGTACATTCCCTCAAATTCCACACTATCAATAGAAATTGATTCATGATATTGCTTTAAGCATGTTTGAATCATTTTAAAAATGAGTTTTCGATCCATCTTTCGTATGCCTCCTCTTGTCGATTATACGACTTTTTAGGCGGAAAGGTATATTAAAGCCCCCTTTTTTTAGGGAATTAGTCGTAAAATTTCCATTGAATCAGAACGTATATTCGCTTATTATAGTGGGTATATATAAGAATGTGTGTTCTCTTTTTCTTTTATGCAAGGAGCCTGTGTTTTTCTAGGAGGATGGCAAAAGTCATGATTGATTACAATACGATGCCCAAAAATAAAATATTGTGTGTCGATATGAAGAGCTTTTATGCAAGCTGTTCCGCTGTTATAGAGGGACTTGATCCTCTAGAATGCTATCTTGTTGTGGCTGGAAAAAAAGAGCGGAAGGGGAGTGTAGTTCTGGCGGCATCGCCAAAGATGAAAAAGGAGTTCGGTATTAAGACGGGAAACCGTTTATATGAAGTTCCGGATGATCCGCGCATTATTGTTGCGGAACCGAAAATGGCAACTTATTTGAGGATATCAACTGAAATTACTCGAGTTTTTAATCGGTATGTCCCGAAAGAGGCGATTCACACGTATAGCGTGGATGAAAGTTTTATAAAGGTGGATGAGGCTTTGCATCTTTGGGGTGATGCTCTTACGATTGCCCGAAAGATAAAGGATGATATTGAGCGTGAGTTTCAGCTGCCATGTGCCATTGGAATTGGACCTAATATGCTGCTCGCAAAGCTTTGTCTTGATTTAGAAGCGAAAAAATTAGAAATTGCTGAGTGGACTTATGAGGATGTTCAAACGAAATTGTGGCCGGTCTCTCCTTTAAGGGAAATGTGGGGGATCGGGCGCCGCGTGGAAAAAACGCTGAATGGAATGGGGATTTTCACAGTTGGCCAGCTTGCTCACTATGATTTAGAAAAGCTGGAGAAGAAATTCGGCATTATGGGAAATCAGCTCTTCCATCATGCATGGGGGATTGACTTTTCTGATATCGGTGCCCCGATTATGGAGGGACAAATTAGCTTTGGAAAAAGCCAAATTTTGCTCAGAGATTATAAAGAAGAGCATGAAATTAAGTATGTCATTCTTGAGATGTGCGAGGAGGTAGCAAGAAGGGTGCGAAGTCACCGGAAGGCAGGGAGGACGATCAGCTTTGGGATCGGCTACAGCCAAGATGAATTTGGAGGCGGCTTTTACCGTTCAAAAACAATTGATGAGCCAACAAATGTGACAATGGATATTTATCGTGTATGCATACAGCTTTTTCATCAATTTTATGAAGGAAAAACAGTGCGGCAAATTTCGCTCTCCATTGGAAAACTTGTTGATGATAATGAAATGCAGCTAAACCTTTTTGATGGTAACGGCTGGAAGAAGAGGGAGCTTGGCTACACAGTTGATTACATCAGATCAAAGTTCGGAGCAGGAGCCCTTTTAAGAGCAGTCTCCTATACAAATGCGGGAACAGCTAAGCACCGGGCGACTTTAGTTGGAGGTCATAAAATGTAGCGAAGGGGGATCTTAAATGATTCGGGATCGGGGCAGAATCAAGTGGACATCTATGATGCTCCCAGAACATGTGAAATTATTGAGAGACTGGGCGAAGGAAGATATGTACGATCAAGTACGGGACATAGACGAACAAAATTTTGAAAGCATGAACACCGTCATTTCGGAGGCAATGGAATTTGGAAAAAGCGTTGCTGTTACTCATTATCGTCATAAAAATTATGAGCTTGTAATGGGGACCATTCATTTTTGGGATGAAATAAATCAGAAGCTGCATATTGTTGATCGTTTTGAGGAAGTGCACCGGATTCATATTTCTGAAATAGCTGATGTGCGGGTTACAGATTAATAAGCAGTTTAACGCAGAAAGACACTCGGATATTTTTTCTAGTCATCTTTCTGCGTTTAGTAAAGGAAAAAAACAAATTAAAAGTCTCCAACAAAGAGACCCATCATTTCATCCAGGTTATACTTCCATATCTTTTCTTAAATGCTTCTCTTCTTTAACTCTCCTAATTGAGTATGTTTTCTTGTTATCCATTGCAGCCATTGAATACTGATGGCTGAAAGGAGGCCCGCTAAAGTACAAATAGTCCAATTTACATGTGGCATATGCTCATACATCCACCCGCCACCACCTTGGCTCAAGCTGCCTCCAATTGCCATGGCAAGCAGAGAAAAACCAAAATAGCTTGCAGAAAATTGTGGTGGGGCAATTTCCGAAGTATATTCGTATGAGGTTGGTTCCACCAGCATAATGCCAACAGCGTATGTACAAAAGCCAGCCCAGAAAATTAGGAAGCTATCCGACACCCCAATTAGTAACATACCTGTTCCCATGATAGCCATACCTGCTTTAATGACCGATAACCGCGAAAACTTTTTCGTCCATTTTTGCAAAGGATATTGGAGAAAAACGACAATCATCCCATAGACGATAAACAAACTTGACACGAATGTTGAACTGTTAAACACTTTGGCAGCATGCAGCGGAATCGTCAAATACAACTGCATAAACATAAACCAAAATCCAATCATGCTAATCGTAAAATAAATAAACAGCCGGTCAGATTTGACCTTTTGCCAAGAGTCCTTAAAGGACTGCTTTGGTACATTTACATTTTCTTTAGGCAGCATCAAAAAAGTAATCAGCCCGCTGAAAACAAAAATCCCGCCGCATACTAAGGAAGAATAGAAAAAGTCGAGCTGCAATAGTATTCCGCCTAATATCCCAGCACAAATAATCCCGGAATGGCGAACAATTTTATCTAGCGCAAAAATATCCCCTCGTTTAGAAGGGTGACTAAAAATGGACATAGCAGCCTTGCTTGTAGGCTCAAATAAGGAACCACCTATACCAGCGATGATAGCAGCAACAATTAATTCCATCGGAGTTGTGCAAAATGAAAATAGCAGAAAGCCTGCTCCTCGCAAAATCATCCCTGTACTAATCAATATTCGATAATCAAACCGATCCCCGAGCATCCCTGATAAAAAGGAAGTGCCTTGCTGTATCAACTGGCGAATCATAAGTACCACTCCTGCAATACCAGCAGAAAGCGCTAAATTTCCAGTAATATAGGAAGATAAAAACGGAATAAATGCAAAAAAACTGACATTCATAAGAAATGAATTTACTAGTAATAATCGTATGGCTCTCATCAAGCTCTCACCTTTCATCTAAAACGAACTATTAAAAGTGTATCAGCACAATTGTCATTTGTATAACGAATAATTATAATAGCATTAATTAAAAAAACTAATTATAAGGATGGATAAAGTGGAAATTCAACAGCTACGTGCGTTCTTGTCTGTAGCTCAGACGAAAAATTTTACAAAATCAGCAGAATTAATGTTTATATCCCAATCAACCGTTACAATGCGTATTAAAGCATTAGAACAAACACTTGGGAAACAATTATTTGAGCGAGATAATCGACAAGTTCTTCTTACCACAGCAGGTAAAGAGTTGCTGGACTATGCAAAGAGAATTGTTGAGCTTGTTGATGAAGGGGCAAGAAAAGTGAGTATAGAAGAAACATTTGAAGACTCCTTAGTTATAGGAAGCTTGCATTCATTATGGGATTATCTGCTGTTTCCAATAATGAAAGAGTTTCAAGCAAAGCATCCAAGAACAGCACTTCGTTTCATTACGGGACATTCATGGGATATTGTTCAGCATGTTCTCGATGGGGTCATTGATTTTGGAGTCGTCCTTATTCCACCTACTCATTCAGAAATCGAGGTTCTTCCATTTAAAAAAGAAGAGATTAGACTTGTTACAAATGCGGATACCGACTTTTCGAAGGAAATCGATTTGGCTAATTTAAGAAACTTGCCCTATATTCATATGGATTGGGGACCAAGCTATAACCACTGGTTTGAAGAGAACGTTGGAAAGGAAACGCATTCTTTAATGGTCGATCACGCCTCTCTGTATGTCCAATATTTACGAAGTGGTAACTTTTTGGGACTTTTGCCATCCGTTATAGCAGATACTTTCATACAAAGAGGTAAGCTTGTGTCCCTTCCATTTCGCTCGAAAACGAAGCCGCCCATCATTCAAAGCTATATCATTTATCCAAAACGAAAATTAGAATCGATTAAACGATTGCTTGAACATATGCTGCAAGCCTGACTCCAATGCCCATTTCTAATGGAAATGATTAAAGTCCCTTCAGGAGAAGCACCTTAACAAAGAAGGAGGTGTTTTTCGCATGCCAAGAGGAAAAGAGCTCGAACAGCTTCCGATGGCTAATGTCGCCCCAGGTGCAGGGGATGACAGCAGCTTGATGGATCGGGAAATTCTGCGGGGGATAACGGAGGAAGAAGAGGTAGCTCCAGCAAAAGTTGGGAAGGAAACGAAAAAACGGGGATAATATCCCCGTTTTTAATGAAAAGTATTGGTTGACCTATGCTTCTTCGGATTTCGGTGCACGAACAACAGATTCAAAATTTCCTTTATGAGATCCATCGCAAAATGGTGCTTTAGCTGATCTGCCGCAGCGGCAAAGAGAGAAAGTTTGTTTTGTTTCAAATTTGTTTCCTTCCGCATCAATTAAGTCAACATCCCCAGTAATACGATATGAGCCGTTGTCATTCACTTTAATTGTAACTTTTGTCATCTAAATCCATCCTTTCACAAAAATGCCACATTTATCTTCTATGTTAAAAGGTAAAGCAACAAAAAGCAAATAAGGCGATCTATAGCACCCTTCGACAGGAAAAAAGGTTGCGCAAGGTAGTTAAGGAGGCACTATAACACCCTTCGGCAGGAAAAACAGTTGTGGAAGGTAGTTAAGCCGGCTCTATAACACCCTTCGGCAGGAAAAACAGTAAGGGAAGGTAGTTAAGGGGGCTCTATAACGCCCTTCAGCAGGAAAAAAGGTTGTGCAAGGTAGTTAAGGGGACTCTATAACGCCCATCGGCAGGAAAAAAGGATGCGCAAGGTAGTTAAGGGGACTCTATAGCGCCCTTCGACAGGAAAACTATTGCATAAGGTAGTTAGAAAAGCGCTTCCAGCGGAATATGCTACAATAATAAAGAAAAAGCAAGGTAAGGGGACTAGGAAGATGAACATTGTCATAACAGAAGAAGCGGGCCGGAAAATAAAAGAACGAGTGAACGGAAAAAACGGCTTTTTAAAGCTTAAATACGACATAGATGGCTGTGGATGTGTTGTTAGCGGGGTTACCGCCCTTTGGCTAGTGAGTGAATTGGATGAGGATGACCGAGAAATTAAAACGAGTGTCGGCAGCATTTACATAGAAAAATCAAAAGAAGTGTTTCTCGATGAAAACTTAAAAATAGATTTCACTGAAAAAGCAAACTGCTTTCAATTAAAAACGCCTAATGAATACTTAAATCCGCGGATGAGTTTTTACGATAAGACAGTAGGATAAGTGCCAAATGAAGTAATTTAATAGGTGAAACTTCTAATAGGATTTGTTCCTAAAGGGGGTTTCACTTTTTACATTCTTAATAATTGAATTTTTAAAAACTGTCACATTAGTCGGCGGGTGTTTGTCTTAATATATAGACCGGAAGAAAAGAGGTGATATCTATGTATATTAACAGGGCCGAATACAGTATTGAAGGAGCAGAAGAGAATATCCACGAAGATCTTATAAAACTATATCATCATCAAGTCTATACTTATTGCTATAACATTTTGAGAGACCATCACGATGCTGAAGATACTGTCCAAGAAGTATTTATTAAAATATATCAGAGCAAAAATATTTCAGAGATTAATAATCATCGAGCTTGGCTTTATAAAATTGCTTACAACCATTGTTTAAATAAAATAAGAAGGAAAGCTTTAATTAAATTTATTCCTTTTACCGAAAAAAGTAGGCTGAAAAAGGAACCCGCCTATGACCAGCATAGAGATTTTGAATTAAATTACATATTATCGAAATTAAAATCGAAGGAAAGAGCAATCATTGTACTTAGAATAATTGAGGACAGAGATTTTTCAGAAATAGCGGAGATTCTAGATATTAGCGCCTCAGCTGCAAGAAAACGATTCGAAAGAGTAAAGGTGAAAATCAAAAAATTAATTGAAAGGAGAAAACAGGATGAAAGATAAGATTAAATCGTTTGAGGAATTTGAGCAACGTTTTAAAAATCAGAAGCTCCCAGAAGTCCAACATAATGAATATTTGTCTACTAATGCTATAGAACGCAAAAAAGTGCCTATATTTTTACGGGCTTCATTTATCTCTATTTTTCTAACAGTATCTATCTCAGTGTCTATTGCGGCAGCCATGCATTTTACAGAATGGAAGTTTTATAATTCCGAGGGTAAGCAAGTTTTTGAGATGAAAACAATGACAGAGGAAGAAGCAGAGCCACATCATAAGTATGATGAAATTTATCGGAAGTATAGAACTGTTATGGATGAGATTAAGAAGGATATTCCGAAAGGCCAATTTAAATACTTTTTAGCAGTAGAAGGCTACGAGGAAATTGGAGGGTCAGGGTTAACGATGCTATATAATGAAGAGGAAATTAGAAGTGTAACGCAAATTCCAGATGATATTAGGGGATTTCTTCATTTAAAGAATGAATTACAAGATAATAATTTAGCACTTATATCAGGAACCCTGTATTATGATACTCCAAGAAGTGATGTGAATTTAGCTGATGAAATGTAT
>NZ_JBALPC010000098.1:0-17989 GCF_036965225.1 Bacillus sp. JJ1474
AAAAATTTTTATTGAATGGGATGTGTAATGATGGCAGATAGCAAAAAGGATAAAAACGAAAAAAAAGATGTAAACATTGGCTCGAAAGTATCCCTCAACGGTCTTGTTACTGCTGTTTTTGACAACATGGTACATGTTCAAATCGGTGCTAAAATTGTTACTGTCCATATGAAAGACTTGTACTCAGGTCTTAATCAAACTTTGCTGAAAAATTAACATTGTGTTTTTCAATAAACAGGAGGAGCAGCAAATTTATGCTGCTCCTCCGTTTATTTTGAAAAATTACTGATTAGAGAGTGCTTTTGTTTTCTCTGTGCATTTCTCCATTGCCGACAGGACAGCAGTACGCAATCCCTTTCTCTCAAGCTCAGCTACCGCCTCGATCGTTGCTCCTCCAGGAGTACAAACCTCATCTTTAAGCTCACCCGGATGTTTTCCCGTTTCGAGAACCATTTTCGCAGCCCCTAAAACTGCTTGGGCTGCTAATTTATAGGACTGCTCTCTAGTTAATCCGTTTTTGACTCCCCCATCTGCTAATGCCTCGATAAACATATACACATAGGCAGGTGATGAGGCACTAATAGCTGGAATTGAATCCATTAAGCTCTCATGAACGACTTCAGCCTTTCCAAAGCATGAAAAAATACTAAGAACTTCATCCAGTTCCTCTTTTGTCACAAATTGGTTTGCACAAAGTACGCTCATCCCCTCTCCAATTAATGAAGGTGTATTGGGCATAGACCGAATCGCTTTTACCTTCCGTGGAAATGATTCCTCAAGGAATTGCAGGCTAATTCCTGCAGCAATTGTGATAATGAGCGAATGAGGCTTAATGATATCTTTAATTTCCTCAATAATAGATTGGTGGAGATTTGGCTTTATCGCAAGGAAGAGTATATCAGCATGCTCCGCAACTGCTTTATTATCCGTTGTTACCCGGATAGAGAACCTTTCCATCACGTTCCTAACTGTCTCCTTTGAAGCCGCACTTGCCATTATATTCGCAGCTGGAACTTTATCCGCTTGGAGGATTCCCCCTATAATCGCCTGCGCCATTTTTCCCGAACCTATGAAACCAATCTTTCTATTCAAATTAACACATCCTGACTTTTTACATGATTATAGTGACGACCCTTGATCATTAAGGCCTAGCCCATCTGAGTTAAGGATTTCAATAAAATGCTTAAGAATTCTAGCTGTTAAACCCCATATCACCTTATCTTCATAATAATAAAAACACTCTTCCATTTTTCTAATTTGCCAATCATAATTTTCTCCACCGATAATTTGGTTAAATGGAAAGTCTTTTTCAGGCTCAACGCGAAAGCGGATTTGAAAGGTCTCGGGCTCAGTTTTTTTTAAGTATGATAGCGGCACAGTGAAAGTCTTCTCCACTTCACTTCGGTTAACATTGATCATTTCCGGATTTCTTATGTGGCCAACGTAAGGATAGATAATAGTTCCAAACGGAGAAATCATATAGTCTAACGGAAAAACATGATGAATATGATCCTCTTTTATCCCTAACTCTTCTGAAGTCTCCCTTATTGCCGTATACTTTTCATCACGATCCGTCCTATCGACCCTTCCTCCTGGAAAGCAGACTTCACCTGGCTGTCTTCTTAATTGTAGAGAACGAACCTCAAATAAAAGGTGAATATCATCTTCCATTTGGATAAGGGGAATGAGGATGGCATATTTAGAGAATTTCTCACTTCCTAGAATGGAAGGTGTACGGCTTTTAAGCTTTTTTATTATTTTCTGTAGATCCATTTCCTACACCTCCATACTTTGTTTAACACCTTATTTTTCTCGTTTTGCTAAATAATCTATAATTCCCATTGATCCGACAGTCAAATCAAGCTGAATAATTTCCGATAAATCTTCTTCTAATACTATTTGATTTTCGGATAAAAATTGATTGACCTCATTCAATAGCAGATGGAAAAGGGCTTTCTGCTTCGTATCAAATGAAGCAGTTTGGTTTTCTGCCCATACCTTTTCCCCAGCAGCCATAAATAGGGGAAGCCAATACTCAATTTGCTTAAAAACCTGATCAGGATTAGCTGTCATTCCATAATGGCCAAAGTAAATCCTCTCGACACGAAGGGATGAAATTCTTTTCATTGATTGAAGCATCGTCTCAGGATCAAATTGATTTGGTGAGGTAGATGGGAGAAATAGCTCAACCCCCTGATCGAAAACTTGAGGATAATAAACCCCGATCGTATCGCCAGTAAAAATCCCATTACTTAATGAATCATGTATAGAAAAATGATGGTTGGCATGACCTGGTGTATCCATAAATTTCAGAATACGTTCTTTTCCAATTTTTATCGTTTCCCCGTCCTCTTTGATTACCAAACGATCCTCTGGCACTGGCAAAATGGGATCAAAGAGCTCATTAAATTTATCTCCATAAACGGCCTTTGCCCCTTGAATCAGTCTAGAGGGATCAGCAAGATGACGTTTGCCCCGAGGATGAACAATTACTTTAGCATTCGGGCAATGATTAAGCAATAAACCAACACCGCCAGCATGATCAAGATGTATATGTGTGACAATTATATTTTTTACTTCTGTTAACTTTATGCCTAATTCCTCTAACCCTTTCAGCACAAACGGAATAGAGGGACTCGCGCTCGTTTCAATAAGCGTTACTTCCTCGGCTTGAAGAATATAGGACCCTGTCCTTCTTTCTTTTCCTAAATCGAATGTATCGATAAGAGATACATTATACCCTAAATCTGTTGCACTCATTCGCCAAACCCCTTTCGAAAGTATATTTACTATTTTATAACGAATTCTTCGATACGAGGCAAAATTCCTCTTTCCGCTGATTTTCCCCCCTAAAAAAAGCCCTCTCAAAGAGAAGGGCTTTCGAAGCATTGTTTAATAGTTTGCTTTTAATGCAGAGAAATCGACAGAACCTTCCTCTGCTAAATGGCAGGCCACTTGATGATTCTCACCAGGAATGGCATGCAGGGATGGTTCCACTGTTGCACATCGATCAAACGCATATGGGCAGCGTGTGTGAAAACGGCATCCGGCTGGTGGATCTATCGGTGATGGCACATCCCCTTTGAGTATGATCCGTTCTTTCTTCTCTAATACATTCGTACTTGGAATTGCAGATAATAATGCCTTTGTATAAGGATGCTGCGGATTATTAAATAAGGATTTTTTATCAGCGATTTCCACAATCTTGCCTAAGTACATGACAATGATTCGATCAGAAATATGGCGTACTACACCAAGATCATGGGAAATAAAAAGATAGGTTAATTTGAACTCTCTTTGCAATTCCTTTAGCAGGTTTAACACTTGTGCTTGAATAGACACGTCAAGTGCTGAAACAGCCTCATCACAAATAATCAGCTTTGGATTAACTGAAAGAGCACGGGCTATGCCAATTCGCTGACGCTGTCCGCCACTGAATTCATGTGGATAGCGGTCAACCTGGTGTGCTCCAATTCCTACTGTTTCAAGTAACTCAGTAATTTTTTGTCTTCTTTCTCTTGGAGGCACAACATTTTGGATCTCCAGTGCTTCTTCTAAAATCTGACTTACTGTTTGACGTGGATTTAATGAAGCATAAGGATCCTGGAATATGATTTGCAAATCTTTTCGCTTTTTTCTCATTTGTGATTTGCTTAATGCAAGCAAATTCTCGCCTTGGAAATACACTTCACCAGAATAAGGATTATCCAATCTAAGGATCGCTCTGCCAGTTGTCGATTTGCCGCAGCCCGACTCTCCTACAATACTGACAGTTTCCCCTTCATATATATTAAAGCTAATGTCATCGACTGCTTTAACGTGATTGATCGTACGGCCCAGAATACCGCCTTTTATCGGGAAATACTGCTTAAGCTGTTTCACTTCTAATAATGCTTGCTCACTCATGACTAGCTGCAACCCCCTCTTGTTTTTCCCATTTATCTGTATACATCCAGCAGCGAACCTTATCGCCATCAGGAGCATCCTTTAGCTCTGGCAGCTCGGAATGACAAATTTCTCTGGCAAGCGGACATCGAGGAGCAAATCGGCATCCAAGCGGCAAATTAAATGGACTTGGGACTTGACCATGAATGACAGAAAGATCTCCTTCAACATCTTCATCATGTTTAGGAACTGAGTTTAATAGACCGATTGTATATGGATGCTTAGGGTCAGTAAAGATGGTTTCTACATCTGCATATTCTACAACTTTCCCACAATACATAACCGCTACCTTATCACACATTTCAGCTACTACACCGAGATCATGAGTTATAATCATGAGTGAAGTTCCAAGTTCGTCCTGAAGCTTTTTTATCAATTCAAGAATTTGGGCCTGAATCGTAACATCCAGTGCAGTAGTCGGCTCATCAGCAATTAATAATTCTGGATTACATGCTAATGCAATCGCAATCATAACCCGTTGGCGCATTCCCCCTGAAAGCTCAAACGGATATTGCTTGGCACGTTTTTCTGGTGATGGGATTCCTACCAAACTCAGCATATCAATTGCTTTAATCCAAGCATCCTTGCGGTTAAGCTTCTGATGGATACGAATGGATTCCGCAATCTGTTCCCCGCAGGTTATTGTTGGGTTCAAAGAAGTCATTGGTTCTTGGAAAATCATCGAGATATTATTTCCGCGAATATCCATCATCTGCTTTTTCGTTTTTTCTAATAGGTTTTCCCCTTTGAAATAAACTTCCCCACCGACAATTTTCCCAATTGGCTCTTGCAGAAGGCGAAGAATCGAAAGGGAAGTAATACTTTTACCTGAGCCAGATTCGCCAACTATTCCTAGCGTTTTGCCCTTTTCAATCGAGAAGTCAACACCATCAACCGCTTTTACTTCTCCTTCATCTGTAAAGAAAGAGGTACGGAGATTTCTTATATCAAGAATTTTTTCACTTTTTTGTTTAGTCATTGGTCTCACCAGCCTTAGTTCAAATCAATCCGTTTGTTAATGAAACGGTATGTAACATCCACAAGTGTATTAACAATTACAAAGAGAACAGCACATACAAGAATCGTTCCTTGTACCATCGGGAAATCATGTGCACGAATAGAATCGATAATTAAGCGGCCTAAACCATTAATGGCAAAAACCGTTTCTGTTACAACTGCTCCCCCTAATAAACCTCCAAATTGCAGGCCGACCACCGTAACAACAGGAACTAAAGCATTACGCAGAGCATGCTTGTAAATGACTAGACGATCGCTAACCCCTTTTGCATAGGCTGTGCGAATATAATCCTGATCAATAACTTCAAGCATACTTGAACGGGTCATTCGGGCAATAATGGCTGCACCAACAGTTCCTAACGTAATAACCGGCAAAATCATATGTTCAATAGAACCCCACCCTACAACAGGCAGCAATCCAAGATTGACGGAAAAGAAATAAATTAACATAATACCGAGTAAGAAGTTTGGCATTGAGAAGCCGAAAAGTGCTACAAGCATAAGAGAAATATCGGCAAAAGAGCCTTTCCTTGTAGCGGAAATGATCCCTGCAATTAGCCCCCCTAAAACAGCTAATATCGTACCAAGTACTGCAAGTTGAACAGTAATCCAAAATCGTGAATCGAATATTTCATTGGATACAGCACGATTCGTCCGGATAGATGTTCCTAGATCACCTTGAACAGCATTTGAAACATAACGGAAATATTGCTCATATAAAGGATCGTTCAAACCTAAATTCTCTCGCATCTGTTCGACCTGCTCCGGATTAGCATTCTCTCCAGCCATGATTTGAGCGGGATCCCCTGGAATTAAGTGCATCATTAAAAATACAGCTAGAGTAACCCCGATCATAACAGGGATTGTCTGGATTATTCTTCGAAGAATATATATAAACATGTTCGTTCACCTTCTCTCATATTATTTCTTGGATTTTGGATCAAGTGCGTCACGTAATCCGTCACCAAATAAGTTAAAGCCTACTACAACTAGCAAAATAGCTAATCCCGGAATTAAAGTAACGTGCGGAGCCTGTGCTAAATAAGAACGGCCCTGTGAAAGCATGAAACCCCACTCAGGAGTTGGCGGCTTTGTCCCCATTCCAAGGAAAGACAGTGAACTAGCAGTAATGATGGCTGACGCAATATAAAGTGTAGCTTGTACAATGATTGGAGAAAGAATATTGGGAAGAATATGCTTAAAGATAATTCTAAAATCACTCGAACCCATAGCCCTTATAGCATCGATGTACTCTAGCTTTTTTACACTCAAAGTAGACCCGCGAACAATCCGGGCAAATGTTGGAACCGCAAAAAATGCAACTGCAATAATCACATTCGTTGTACTTGCGCCAAGCACACTTATGATGGCTAGCGCTAGCAAAATACCAGGGAAAGCTAGTAAAATATCGCATATTCTCATAATGAATGAATCGACCCATCTGCCGTAATATCCGGCTATAATTCCTAATAGAATTCCGGCAAACGCACCGAGGACAGTTGATAAAATTCCTATAGATAATGAAATTCTTGCCCCAAATAATATTCGGCTTAATATATCACGTCCCTTGTCATCCGTGCCTAGCCAATGTTCAGATGAAGGCGCTTGCAATTTTTTGACCAATGCCATTTCCGCAGGATCATACGGTGCAAGCAGGGGTGCAAAAATAGCCATAAAAGCAATGGCAATGACAATAAAGGCACCGCACATGGCCGCCTTGTTTTTCGCAAGTTTCTTATAAAAGGCTTTAGCTCGGGCTGCCTTTGGATTGTACTGTTTAACAGGAATGGCCGGAGCAGTTGATTGAAGCTGTGGCTGTTGATTCATATCCTATTTTTCATCCTTCCATTAGTAAATTAAAGATTAAAAAAATTCAAAACACACAACGAATATAATATATAAATTTTAATGATATGACAATGCTTTTTAATTAGCAGAATATGATTATCCTTTAATCAAAATGCTAGCTTATCACCCTTTCTCCTATTATGTGGAAAATTGTAGAATTTTAGAGATATGATTACATTTTTATGACAATATTAACATATAAATTAAATATTACCAAAATAAATCTTGTAAATTATCAATTGTTCTACTATTATAAAAATTGTATGACTAAATAAGGGGGTTATTTTTTTGATTAAGAAGAACAATCTTTTGCTCATGTTAGCGCTTGCATTTATTTTAGTGCTGTCAGCATGTAGCGGAAAAAGCAACACTACCACTGAGGAAACTCCTGCTAAGGAAGGCGAAACGCCTAAGACAGAAGAGCCAGCAACTGGTGGCAAAGACTTCGTCTATGTTACAGGATCAGATGCACCAACTTTAGATCCACATGGAGTGAATGACACTGCATCTAATACTGCAACAACCCAACTATATGAGCGTTTGACAGATTACGCACCGGATGGATCTGTTGTTCCATTACTTGCTACTGAATATAAAGCAGTAGATGATACAACTTGGGAATTCAAACTTCGTGAAGGAGTTAAATTCCATGACGGAACAGATTTCAATGCTGAAGCTGTCAAAATGAGTTTTGAGAGAATTATCGATCCAGAATTTGCTTCACCAAAAGCGGTTATTCTTAACGTGATTACAGAAGTTAAGGTTATTGACGATTACACAATTCAAATCATTACAGAGAAGCCTTTTGCTCCGCTGCCAGCTCACTTAGCACATAACGCTGGTTCAATCATCGCTCCTTCTGCTCTTAAAGAAGAAAAAGATGGCGGTAAGAAAGTTGACGAAAATCCAATTGGTACAGGTCCTTTCAAATTCGATACATGGAACCGTGGTGCTGAAATTAATTTTGTTAGAAACGATGAATATTGGGGAGAAAAGCCTTCCATTGAAACTGTTGCGATCAAAGTTGTACCAGAACAAGCTACACGTGTAGCAATGATCGAAACAGGCGAAGCTCATCTTATGCTAGTAGGTGCTTCTGATGTTACTCGTGTAGAAGCGATGGATGGAATCGAGATCGACCGTGTTCGCGGTACTCGTATGGACTACGTAAGTTTCAACTTGAATAAAGCTCCATATGACAACATTAAAGTTCGTCAAGCGATTGCAATGGCTATTAACAAAGATGATGTTGTAAACGGAATCCTAGATGGTCAAGGAGTTCCAGCTGTTGGTCCATTAGCGCCTACAGTTGTTGGTAACTACCAAGACTTAAAGCCACTTCCATATGATGTAGAGGCTGCGAAGAAATTACTTGCAGAAGCTGGATTTGCAGATGGTTTCAAAACAACGATCTATGTAAATGAAGGAAGTAAAGAGCGTGCGGATATTGCGGAATTAGTTCAAGCTCAATTAGCTGAAATTAATATCGAAGTAGATATCCAAGTTATTGAGTGGGGAACATTCCTTGAGAAAACAGCAGCTGGTGAGCACGAATTATTCGTTCTAGGCTGGACTACAGTAACAGGTGATGCTGACTACGGCTTATACGCATTATTCCATTCTGCTAATCATGGATCAGTTGGTAACCGTTCATTCTACACAAACGCTAAAGTGGATGAGTTACTAGATAAAGGACGTACAAGTACAAATCAAGATGATCGTAACGAAGCATACAAAGAAGTTTCTGAAATTCTTGTAGAAGAAGCACCAATGGTATACCTGCATCATCCTGACTTTGTTCATGCTACAAACGGAGTTGAATCTGGTTTATTCGTAAACTTCAGTGGAACTCCATTCTTTAAAGATATTAAATTAAAATAATATCATAAAAGTACAACCCCATTTCTATTTTTGAAATGGGGTTGTACTTTTTTAATAGAATAAGAGAGAAGGGGTCACCCTCTCTCCATTAGACGTACATTTTATCTTCTTCCTTCTTGAAAAAGCTCTTCATGGCGTGAAATACATCCACTTTTTGTTTTAAAATATAGTAACGGAAATCATCATGTTTGATATTTTTATATGCGGACATGAGGGTCGAATGGCGGTTGTATTGGTTTACCTCGCCATAGCCAAACATATTGGAAACCTTCATTAGCTCTTCAACTAGCTTTACACAGCGGGCATTGTCGGAGGTCAAGTTGTCACCATCGGAAAAGTGAAATGGATAAATATTAAATCTGCGGGGATTATATTTTGCCTCAATAAGTTCTAATGCTTTACGGTAGGCTGAGGAACAGATCGTACCGCCGCTTTCACCTTTTGAAAAGAAATCTTCCTCTGATACAACCTTTGCCTCCGTATGGTGTGCAATAAATTCAATTTCTACGGTTTCGTATTTCGTCCTCAAAAATCTTGTCATCCAGAAGAAAAAGCTTCTAGCCATATACTTTTCCCATATTCCCATTGAGCCGCTCGTATCCATCATTGCTAATACGACTGCTTTGGAATCAGGCTTAGTGACTTCATTCCATGTCTTGAACTTTAAATCCTCTTTATAAATGGGATGGAAGCTAGGCTTTCCGGTCATGGCATTTCGTTTAAATGCTGTCATCATCGTTCGTTTCTTATCAATATTCCCCATTAAGCCTGTTTTTCGGATATCATTAAATTCAATGTTTTCAACAAGAATTTCTGCTTGTTCTTTTCTTTTTAAATTGGGAAGCTCTAATTGTTTAAAGAGTGCCTCTTCAATTTCCATTAACGAAACTTCAGCTTCAAAATAATCTTCACCAGGCTGATCGCCTGCTCCCTGCCCTTTCCCAGGTCCTTTTTGATTACTTGATCCATCACGGGCCACTACATCACCAATGCGGCTATCTCCATCTCCTTGGCCAACATGTTTGTTCTTATCATAATTATAGCGAATTTTATATTCGTCTAGTGAACGAATCGGGATTTTTACTACTTCCCGACCATTCGACATGACTATACTCTCTTCTGTTATAAGATCAGGTAAATTATTTCGGATGGCATCCTGAACTTTTTCCTGATGGCGCTGCTGGTCATCATGGCCTTTGCGATGGAGGGACCAATCTTCTTGAGAAATCACAAACTGATGGTTATTTATTTCGGTCACATTAAGCCCTCCTTTAATCAATTTCGCCTGGGCGAAATTGCGCCCAGATATTTATCGAGCTTGCTCGATAATTTCCTCTAAAAAATCTGAGGCATCCGCCGGAGGCTTAACTTCATGCAGCCGGAGTTTGAACCCCTACTGAGTTAGATACAATTTTGCGTTCAACAATCACATTTAGGAGTGGGAGACTTCTGCTGAATGAAGTTAATTTCGCGCACAATTCTAACTAAACAACATAGAATATCGAGAGTGTCAACAGAACAGCGCCTAGCTATTATAAAATGGCTTCATATAAGCTAAATACAATGTATAGCTAGACAATGGAACTTGGTTAATGCTCATTTAACCAATCTTACATTTCACAAATCCAATTGACAAAAGGCTCTTAACCTTTTTTCTTCCTTTGGACAACTTAAGGATAAGAATGTTTATTACTTTATCCTATGCAAGAACGCGAAATAATTTACAAATAATTTCGATAATAGAGTAGTTCCGCTTTTATAAGGACAAGCTTTCTTTTATACTAATTAAATACATATAGTGATTCAGCCAGAAATAAACTTTAGTAACCATAATTATATCGAGGTGACATAATGAGCGAGTTCCTATGCTGTGACCGATGCGGCGAGCTTTCCATGTATGATTGTACGATCTATATCGATAACAAACCGATTTGCCCTGCCTGCAGCAATTTAATCGTTTATTTACAAGGTACACATTTGGTTGAAGAGAATAAGTAAATAATGGTAGAAAAAGGACTGACAGATTTGCTGTCAGTCCTTTTCTTTCCTAAACTTTATAGTCATGATTTTACATTCTACCTATTTAAGAGGCTGCCAACATACCTCAGCAGTTCGTTCGCAGAAGTCGAATTGTAGCCATGCTCATCGATTAACCGCGCTACGACTTCGTTTACCTTTTTAAGCTGCTGTTCATCAGGTGTTTTTGAAGAGGTTGTAATTTTTACAACATCCTTTAAATCGGCAAATAATTTCTTTTGAATCGCTTCACGGAGCCTGTCATGAGAGTTATAATCAAATCTCTTTCCTTTTCGGGCATAAGCGGAAATTCGAATAAGAATCTCTTCCCGGAAGGCTTTTTTTGCATTTTCCGAAATGCCAATTTGCTCCTCAATGGAACGCATGAGCTTTTCGTCCGGATTAATTTCCTCGCCTGTCAATTGATCACGAAGCTTTGACTTATTGCAATAGGCCTCCACATTATCCAGGTAGTTATCCATAAGTGTTTTCGCGGATTCTTCATATGAATACACAAATGCCTTCTGTACTTCCTTTTTCGCGATTTCATCATATTCCTTACGGGCAAGTGAAATGAAGTTTAAATATCGCTCCCTAAGCTCTTGTGTAATCGATGGATGCTGATCCAGTCCTTCTTTTAAAGATCTTAATACATCCAGTGCATTGATGGAGGTGATCTCTTTACGAATAATCGTTGAAGAAATTCGATTGATTACATAACGCGGATCGATGCCGCTCATGCCTTCATCCTGGTATTCCTTTTTCAATTCTTCCACATCAGCCCGATTATAGCCTTCAACACTTTCACCGTCATAAAGACGCATTTTCTTAACTAAATCGATATCGCCCTTCTTCGGTTCCTTCAAGCGTGTTAGGATTGTAAACATCGCGGCTACTCTTAACGTATGCGGTGCAATGTGAACATCATAAACATCGCTTTCGCGAATCATTTTATCATAAATTTTCTCCTCTTCCGTTACCTTTAAATTATACGGAATTGGCATGACAATAATTCTTGAGTGGAGGGCCTCATTTTTCTTATTCGAGATAAAGGAACGGTACTCCGTCTCGTTTGTATGTGCAACAATTAATTCATCAGCGGAAATAAGCGCAAACCTTCCCGCTTTAAAATTCCCTTCCTGAGTTAAGGATAATAGATGCCATAGAAACTTTTCGTCACATTTCAGCATCTCCTGGAACTCCATCATCCCACGGTTTGCTTTATTCAGCTCCCCATCAAACCGATATGCCCTCGGATCTGATTCAGAACCGTATTCTGCGATGGTCGAAAAATCAATGCTTCCAGTTAAATCGGCAATATCTTGAGATTTCGGATCGGATGGACTAAATGTTCCAATTCCCACTCTTCGGTCTTCCGAAAAAATAATTCTTTCTACAAGAACATCCTCAATTCTTCCGTTATATTCCTGCTCCAAACGCATCATGTTCAGCGGAGATAGATTTCCTTCAATTCTTATCCCGTATTCATCATGGAAATCCTGTCTGAGATGGTGTGGGATAAGATGTAAAGGATCTTCATGCATTGGACAGCCTTTTATCGCATAGACTGCTCCCCTATCCTGATGGGAATAAGCCTCTAAGCCTCTTTTTAGCATAGTGACCAATGTGGATTTTCCACCGCTAACAGGCCCCATTAATAAGAGAATTCTTTTGCGAACATCCAGCCTTTTGGCAGCCGGATGAAAATATTCTTCTACAAGTCTTTCGAGTGCTTCCTCTAACCCAAATAATTGGTTGCTGAAAAAGCGATATCGTTTCTGCCCCTTTACGTCCTCAATAACCGAATCTTTAATCATATTATATACCCGGGAATGTGCCGACTGGGCAACCCATGGCTTCTCTTTAATAATTTCTAAATACTCTCCAAAAGTCCCTTCCCATTTAAGCTTTGCCTCTTCATGTCGATACATCTCAATTTTTTTTAGAATATCCATAAGGACCTCCCCCTGTCGCAATTTCAGAGACGTTTAATATACTCTATGCGCGCCTGTAAATGAACATGCTAATTTAGGGAATACATCCGGTTGTCCTTTTTTAAAATAATTTTTTGTAAAAAGAAGAATGATAAGATGGGATGCGTTGATACCCCATTTGTTTCCGATTCGTCTATTAGGTTTTCATGAAAACTTCACAAATGATCAAGTGTTACAAATTTTCCACAGATTTTATTTCACACTTTCATTTTATTGGGCTATAATAAGCATATATATTGATTGAAATTACTAATGTTAATAAGGAGGATTTCATACATATGGGTACGGTTATTATTCTCGGTGTTATGGTTGCTTTCCTTGCTGCTATTTTCGCATCTGGTTACGAAGATAAGCCAGGAACAGGTAATAAATAAAAAAGCTGCCAAATGCAGCTTTTTTTATTTGAGGTTTAGTTCTAATTTTTCTACAAATTCCTTCATATACATTCTTGATTGCTTCTCCAGCATATTGGCCATTTGGCTTGTCCAAGTATCATTTCTTTTTCCTTTTGTTCTTTCGATATAATACTCGGAAATGATACGATTATACATTTCCAGCTGGTTACGAATTTCTTCTTTATCTTGATGGTATTCATTTTCATGATAAACCGATTCCAGTGGAAGTCTTGGTTTCAGATCTGTATTTTGTTCAGGGTATCCTACTGCTAGTCCGAATAAAGGAACTACCCGTTTTGGTGTCTTTAGCAGCTTGCATACTTCTTCGAGATTATTGCGGATACCGCCAATATAGCAAATCCCAAGCCCCATAGATTCCGCAGCAATGACTGCATTCTGGGCAGCTAATGCCGTATCGATTAACGCAACCATAAACTTTTCAGTGCTTTCTATGGATGGATGAACGTCCTTGTTTTCCATTTCTCCTACTAGCTCATGTCGTGATAAATCCGCGCAAAAAACAAAGAAATGTCCGTTATTCGCAACATAATTTTGTTCTCCGGCAATTTGGGCCAATTTATTTTTCTTCTCCTGATCTGTTATGCCAATAATTGAATAAGCTTGAATAAAGCTTGATGTTGAAGCAGATTGTGCACATCTCACAATAGTCTCAATCTGTTCTCTTGTTAATGGCTTGTCCTCGAATTTCCTGACAGACCGATGATTTAAAAGAAGTTCTATGGTTTGATTCATTTACAACCATCCTTTCCATGCCTCAATTACATTGTAACCAAAATTTACTAATTTTTCAAAAAGAAAAGACCTTGGCGGACACCAGTTCCGTTATTTGAAGCAAAATGGGGTATTCCCTTACGTTTATAGACATACGTTCCCTTATTTTGAAAAAAACAGTAATTTTTTTGTGTATTTTCGCAATTAACATCCTCTGTGTCCGCTTAACCTTTAAAATATAGGCATTTAATGAAAATAACGGAATGACTGTCCGTATTATTTTCTTCACAAAAGTGACAAAAAAATAACACTCAGTACCTGAGCGTTATTCTTTGTTAAATCTGCTGATTAGTGTTAATAAAGTTTTTCTCCACATATTGGAACTACTTAATTTAGTCCTTTTCCTTACAGTAAATGTATATAATCTTGCTGGCGTAATGCTTCATATATAAGGATGGCTGCAGTGTTGGATAAGTTCAAGGAACGAACATTATCATTCATCGGAATTCGAAGAGCACGTTCCTTATTATTCTCGATAATGTCCTTAGGCAGGCCAGTTGTTTCTTTTCCAAAAATAAAATAATAATCCTTTGCTTTATCACTATAATCAAATGAAGAGTGAGGCTTCGTACCAAACTTTGTTAGAAAAAAATAGTCCCCGCCTCCCGTCTTTTCAAAAAAGTCATCGAGCGAATCGTAATAAATGATATTGACGAATTGCCAATAGTCCAATCCAGCTCGTTTTAACATTTTATCATCAGTTGAAAAGCCGAGAGGACGAATTAAATGCAAGGTTGTATCAGTCGCAGCACAAGTACGAGCGATATTTCCTGTATTTGCCGGAATTTCTGGTTGATATAAAACTACATGCAATGCCACGTTTGTCACCTCAAAAAATAAACTATATCGATTATTATATCACTGATTTACTCCTTCTACAGGAAAAAGGTTTCATTTCCAATCATTGATCATCCACTATTGTAAAAAATTTATATTTAATATTCGGTGTGTAGGCAGTTGAATCCTCATAGGCCCAATATCTCATCCGGCTATTTGTTGTATGGGCATTGACTAAAGGCATCCCATTTGCATCCTTTGCCGTTACAATTGTCGTATGATCAAATCGTCCGTCCCCTTGGAAATCGTAGCAAATGACATCACCGAGCATTAATTCTTCAGGACTAGAAACCTCTTTGGCCCGAAGTCCAATGGAAGTACGAGGCAAATGCAGCCTCATGGAGTTTGCAACAGACCAGCTATAGCTCCAATTCTTATTCATCATCCACCAGCCTGCCACCCTATTAGGATACCCTCTCATTGGGCCGCCACCGGCATGCAAGCATTGCGATATATAATTCGTGCAATCAACCTCGAATGTTTCATAGGAAGGATTATAGCTATTCCACCATCTTTCGGCATATTGAACAGCTCTTAAGCGGTTATATTCGTAAACAATTCTCTCTTCAGTTTCTTCTATTTCTAGCTCTTGTTCCCTTTCCTGTTTCACTTCTGCATATCGATTAATTTCATGATCCTCGATTAAAATTCCTTTATAAAATTCAGCTTTTCTTTCCTCAATTTCCTCTTCTAAGAAGAACATGTCCTTCTGCTTCACCAAATACTTAAAATGGACATTATATCGAACGGAATCTTTTTCTTCACGACCATGATCAACAGTTATGATGTTCCCAATAGACTTTGCTTTAATAATTTCACCTGAACGCTTAGCAAGCCCCTCTTTCTTAAGTTCTATTTTTGGGCAGAAATGAGTTGAGCTCCTATTTTTTTGAGAAACACATTGCTGCACCCTTTTTTGTAAAAGCTCTTGAAGCTGCTCTCTCACCGGCAACCACTCCTTTCATAAATATATATATGAAAGGAGATGGATGATTTTCCCCATAAAAAATGAGGCAGGCAATCTGGCCGACCTCGTTTACTCAAAAAAGCTTAAGCCTAAATGGATCTCACTTAAAACTTCTTCGTCTTTTTCCTTTTGTTGAGCCTTTTCTAATGCAAGACGAGCGGTTTCTCCTCCAATTTTACCTATCGCCCAAGCAGCAGTTCCACGGATAACAGGCCGTGAGTCTGAAATCATGACTTCAATGAGATCATCAACAGCTGTTTCGTCTTTAAAATGTGCTAATGCAAAAATAGCATTACGCTGGATAGGCTTTTTTCCTCTCCACGATCCAGATAAAGGTCCAAACCTTTCTTTAAAGTCCCGATTACTAATTTGAAGAAGCGGTTTTAATAGTGGTTTGACAATTTCAGGATCCGGCTCCATTTCCTCGTGAAAATAGAAGTTCTTCCCTTTGTTTTCCGGACAAGCCGTTTGGCAAGAATCACAGCCATATAGGCGATTCCCTAATTTCTCACGGAATTCCTCTGGAAGAAATCCCTTTGTCTGTGTGAGAAATGCTATGCACCTTTGTGCATTTAGCTGCCCCCCTTGCACTAAAGCTCCAGTAGGGCAAGCTTCGATACATTTATTGCATGTCCCGCAGCGATCCTCCATCGGCTGGTCAGGCTCAAAAGGAATAGATGTTATCATTTCACCTAAATACACGAAAGAACCAAATTCTGGAGTAATGATGGAACAATTCTTCCCGCTCCAGCCAATTCCCGCTCGTTCAGCAACGGCTCTATCCACTAATTCCCCTGTATCTACCATTGACTTACATTTGGCATCAGGAACTAAGCCCTTAATAAATGCCTCCAGCAGCTCCAGCCGATTCCGTAAAACATGATGGTAGTCTTCTCCCCATGAAGCACGGCAAAATATTCCGCGTCTTTCTCCTTTAATACTCACAACTCTCTCGCTCATTTTAGAAGGGTAAGCAAGAGCTATAGAGATAATGGAGCGAGGCTCATCCATCAGCAACGCAGGATTAACCCTTTTCTCAATATCCTTTTCTTCAAATCCTGATTGGTATTGAAGCTCCTGCTGGCGAATAAGCCGATTTTTCATTTCATCAAAAGTATTTGCTGTTGTGAAGCCAATTTTATCAATTCCAATTTTTTTACTGTATTCGATAACTTCTTGTTTTAACTTTGCCGAATTCACTTTGCTCCCTCCTTTCTATATTTGTTTATATATGAAGGTCCATAATATTATTTAAATCATCGCTTCCTATGATAAACTATTTTTAATCGATTTTGGAGGTGGAAAGGTTGGAAATTCATGTTTCTTCTGAGATTTGCGGGCTTATACCAGATTTTAAAATCGGAGTTATCCGTTATCAGAATATTGAGGTAGGCGAGTCTCCACAAATGGTAAAAGGGCGACTGCAGTTGTTTCAAGAATCGATTTACTTCGATTTAGAGGATAAAAATGTAACAGATTTAGATGGGATTAAAGAATGGAGACAGATTTTTAAAGCTGCAGGGAAAGATCCTAACCGCTACCGTCATTCAGCTGAAGCCCTATACCGCAGGGTCAAAAAGCAAAACTATTTACTGCCTGTGAACAGTGCTACTGATATTAATAACTTCTTCTCTTTGCAATATCAAATTTCACTAGGCATCTATGATATGGACAAACTCAATGGGAGTGTGACGATGAGACTTGGAGAAGATGGTGAAGAATATGTTGGACTAAACGGCAGATCCAATTCGCTTCACCGTTTAATTGTAACGAGTGATGATTCAGGCTCTTTTGGCAGCCCTTTTGTAGATTCAGAAAGAACTTCTGTGACAGAAAAAACAAAAAACGCTATACATATTGTTTATTTACGCCCTTCCTTCAATATCGATGAGGCGAATGAAATGGTCACTTCTCTTATGAATATGTTTATTCAAATTCATGGAGGACAAGGAAATATAGAGATTATAGGGTGCTAAACTGGCACCTTTTTTTGACATTAAAAAACGCAATACCTCGTTCTTTATTGAAACGAAACACTGCGTTGATATGTATGGAGCGGGTGATGGGAATCGAACCCACGACAACAGCTTGGAAGGCTGTAGTTTTACCACTAAACTACACCCGCATTTTACTAAAAATAAAAAAACAGGTTTCCCTGTAAATTTCATAAACAATAATTTAACATTTTCTTAATATTACAACCTTTTCGAAGTATCGTCAAGTTTTTTTCGACAAATTTCTTTGTTTTTCTTTCTTTAGAAACGTCCGTCAAAAGGATGTGGATGGACTTTTTGGTC
>NZ_JBALPC010000098.1:18200-32018 GCF_036965225.1 Bacillus sp. JJ1474
GATGGACTTTTTGGTCGTGATAGGACAGTGAAAGTTTTTCAGAATTCGTTTATTAATACCCAATTATTTCAAAATATTGACATTCTCCCAATTTCACATAAAAATATACATGTAACTATATAATGTTATGGATCAATTTTTTAATAGAAAGGAAGATACATATGTTTAAGAGAATTGCAGCAGATGCTTTAGGCTTGTCTGATATTGGGAAAATTATCGACCCACAAGACTATGACAAAACCGAGGCTGATGACTATGTGATGCATGAGGATAATGAGAAGATTTATTTTCTAATTAAAACGAAGGCAGATGAATACTGTTTTACCAATTTAGCGCTGATCCATGTAGATGGGGAAAAAGCTATTTCGTCTAAGAGAACATTAAGAAGATACTCATATTATGAAAATGAAATATCGGATGTAGCCTTAGAAACTGCTGGAAAAATCGATCTCGATATCGAAATTAAGTTCAAATTAGGCTCACAGATTTTTGATATTGATGTTCAGAAAGATCAAATTGAAAAATTAAAAGATTTATATAAAGCACTGATTCGCATTTCCGAGATTTATAAAGAAAATAAAAAATATGTAGGCTTAGCTGATGCAAGTCTTGAGAAGGCTGTTTCTGTTTTGCACGGTGCACGCCTTGGTGAAAATATAGCATTAGATAAAGAGTATCAAAAGCTAACAGATTTTGGCTTTACTTGGCTCACCTCCGTCAGAGAACAATACCAAATCAAGGACTTTGGCAAAGTCTTTGAAAAATATATCAATAATTAAGAAGCTTAAATACATTTGTTAAACATTAAAGCAGCCTTTCTTTCGGAGAAGGGCTTTTTTTATTCATTTCTGGACAACTTTTTGGCTTTTCTCGAATACCTGTCCATATAAACTTGGAAGGATATCTGTTTAAAACCTTGCAAAAAGAATTTCATATTGCAATTTTGAAAAATCTTACTATTGTGTGACAAAAAACAATTTTGTTTTTACATTGATATGGTATCCTAGGTATATACTACTTTTGGAGGTATCGAGATATGGCAATTACTATAGAAAACCCTAAAAATGCCAAAAGTGACAAACCACAATTTTCAAGGACCAATCCATTTTTAGCACCGGTTCTTAAAAATAGTAACTTAAATGGAACAGGCTCAAGTAAAGAAACAAGACATATTGAGTTATCATTAAAAGGTTCTGGCCTTTCATATGTTCCAGGTGATGCGCTTGGTATTGTCCCTGCAAATGATCCGGAACTTATATCATCCCTTCTTGAAGAAATGGGATGGGACGGTGAAGAAATTGTAACTGTTGGAAAACAAGGGGAGACGCTGCCATTGAAGGAAGCGTTAACAACGTATCTTGAAATTACTCTGCTGACGAAGAAGGTTTTACAGCAGGCAGCAGCCTTTACAGAAAATGAAGAGCTGCAAAGGCTTATATTGGTTGAAAATGCAGACCAGCTAAAGGAATATTGTTATGGTCGCGATTTATTAGATATGTTGCGCGATTTTGGCCCTTGGAAGGCATCTGCCCAAGAAATCGTCTCCATATTGAGAAAAATGACGCCGCGTCTTTATTCTATCGCAAGCAGCATAAGTGCTAATCCAGATGAAGTTCATCTAACAATTGGTGCTGTACGCTACACTGCTCACGGGCGTGAACGAAAAGGGGTTTGTTCAGTTCAATGTGCTGAACGAGTTCAAGAAGGAGATACGCTGCCAGTCTTTGTTCAAGCCAATAAACACTTCTATTTACCAGAGTCACTAGAGAAAGATATTATTATGGTTGGTCCTGGTACAGGCATTGCTCCATTCCGTTCTTTCATCCAGGAATGGGAAGTCAATCAAGCAGCTGGCCGTACATGGCTCTTTTTTGGAGATCAGCATGAAGCAACGGATTTCCTTTATCAAGACGAATTGGAAAAATATCAACAAGACGGAGTATTAACAAAGCTTGATACTGCCTTCTCTCGTGATAAAGATGAAAAGGTGTATGTTCAGCATAAAATGCTTGAACATAGTAAAGAATTGTTTGAATGGATTGAAAATGGAGCTTATTTCTACGTTTGTGGGGATAAGGAACGTATGGCGAAAGATGTTAACGATGCTCTTGTTACTGTTATTGAAAAAGAAGGTTCGATGACTCGAGATGAAGCCGAAGCTTATCTAAAAGATATGCAAAAGCAAGGTCGTTATCAGCGTGATGTATATTAAATGAAACGCATTTTATTTTAAAGATCCTAAGTTTTTAACAATCCAGCTCCCTCCGTTCCAAGCGAAATGGAGGAAGCTGGATTTTTTAATGAACTGTAAAGGTCATACTTTCTTTTTTAAAATAGCACGGACAGGGCTTCCATCTGCTTCTGCAAGCGGCAATGGGATAGCTGCTAACTCATATTCCCCTGGATCGATATGATCAAGTACAAGCCCTTCCAAAATATGAACTCCGTGCCGAGTCAGTTCATGATGAGCAGGTAGTTCCTTGCTGTCTAAGGGATCAACTGAAGGCAAATCAAGGCCGAATAGCCGAACACCTTTTTGTGAAAGATAAGCTGCCAGTCCTGGCTCAATAAAGGGAATACTTTCTGGAAAAACCGCTCGATTTTTCCATGCCCCTGTATAGATTAACAGACGGGTCACCCCGGATAAGTCGACCTTACTTACTTCATCCACACCAATACTATCTTTATTCGGCAAATGGATGACAAGTGCTTTCCCAATATACAAATCTAAATCAAGTTCGATTACTCTTTTTCCATCATTATCAAAATGAAAAGGAGCATCAATATGTGTACCTGTATGTGCACTCATTGTGATTTGTCCGACATTTACGGACCCGCTTTCTTCTTTGCTCCAGTTAACTTTATAGGAAAAAGGAGTATCTCCCGGCCAAATAGCTACTTTTTCATCCAATCGTTGTGAAATATCAACCCATTTACTCATGCGCATTCCCCTTCATAGTTTTGTCCTTAAGCTCCACAATTCCGGAAAGAATTGGTGATCAAGAACTCTTTTTAAATAGGGAACCCCTGAAGAGCCACCTGTTCCCTGCTTATGACCGATAATTCTTTCCACTGTGTTCATATGATGAAACCGCCAAGACTGATGCCCGCTTCCAATATCAACAAGCTTCTCAGCTAATTCGTATAAATCCCAATATTGTTTCACATCTCGATAAACGGTCAGCCACGCTGCTTCCACAGTTGCATTTGACTTGTAATTTAGTGACCAGTCTCTATCAAGTGCCTCCTGATCGATTGACAAACCTCGAATAGCAAGAGCATGGATCGCCGCATCGTAAATGCTTGGCTTATTCAAAGCCTTGTTCAATGTTTCGAAAAGCTCGTTTTGATGCTTATAAACTACTAGTGAAGAAGCATTTTTATGCCCTAGTGCAAATTCAATCAGTCGGTTTTGGTATGATTGAAATCCTGATGAAGACCCTAGCTTGTCACGAAATTCTAAATATTCAGCGGGTGTCAACGTAGACAATACACTCCATGATTGAATCAATTGCTGTTGGATTCTTGAAACACGAGCAAGCATTTTAAAAGAAGGCTCTAAGTTATTTTGGTGAATACATTCTGTCGCTGCTGCAAGCTCGTGGATGATGAGCTTCATCCATAATTCACTTGCTTGATGGATGATGATAAACAGCATTTCATCGTGATGATTGGATAATAAGTGTTGACTAGAAAGGATTTTATCAAGATGTAGATAATCCCCATATGACATATGTTTTTGGAAATCTGTATGTATCGTTTTTTCGAGACTGGTCTCCTGACTATGTTCATTAACGGGTTTTTTCTCCATACTTTTCACCTTCTTCTTATCCATATTTTCTGCTATTTGATAAATAAACCGTATCAAGAATAATACTTTCCGTCAATTAAAAATCTTAATATTTAAAAAATATAGATTATTTAAGTGAATTTTTATTTACTTCATACAAACTCTAAGATATCCTTCTAGTAACTTATTAGAAGGGATTGAAGATTATTAATGACAACGAATTCATTTATCCCAACTAAAGGATATGCACAACAATTAGATCGAAATAGTATGACCTTTAGAGAAGAGTTTTACATTAAAGACGGTATTTATTATATGGACGGAAACTCTTTAGGACTGCTTTCTAAAAGGGCAGAAAAAACATTGCTTCTCAGTTTAGACGATTGGAGGAATCTGGGTATTGATGGATGGACTTCTGGGCATCAGCCTTGGTTTGATTTTTCGGAGAAATTAGGAGCATTGACTGCCCCGTTAATAGGAGCAAAGTCAGAAGAGACAATTGTTACAGGCTCAATCACAATAAATATTCATCAAATGTTAGCAACGTTTTACAAACCTGAAGGAACACGGACAAAAATAGTGGCAGATGAATTAGACTTCCCATCTGATATTTATGCGATAAAATCCCAATTGCACCTGTTTGGGCTTGATCCAAATGAACATTTAGTGCTAGTAAAAAGTCGTGATTCGCGCATTATTAACGAAGCCGATATCATTTCTTCTATGACTGATGAGGTCGCCATCGTCTGGCTGCCATCTGTTCTATATCGAAGCGGTCAGCTCCTTGATATGGAGCTTTTAACAAAAGAAGCTCATAAAAGAAATATATTAATCGGGTTTGATCTAGCCCATTCGATAGGGGCTCTTCCGCATTCCTTGCATGATTGGGGTGTCGATTTTGCAGTCTGGTGTAATTATAAGTATTTAAATAGCGGTCCAGGCGGCGTGGGAGGATTATTTGTACATGAAAGACATCATGGAAAAGCCCCTGGTCTAGCAGGTTGGTTCAGTTCAAACAAAGAAAAACAGTTTGATCTTGAACTGGATTTGACACATGCCCATTCGGCTGGTGCCTTCCAAATCGGCACTCCACATATATTAAGTACTGCCCCGCTCTTAGGGTCCCTCGAAATTTTTGCTGAAGCAGGAATCGAAAATATCCGTGAGAAGTCTCTAAAAATGACTGGATATATGATGTATTTAATCGGGACTGAACTTTCAGATTTTGAATTTAGTATTGGAAACCCAGCAGAAAATGAGCGCCGTGGAGGGCATGTTTGTTTAGAGCACCGCGAAGCGGCACGAATTTGCAAAGCTTTAAAAGATCATCATGTCATCCCTGATTTCCGAGCGCCAAATGTCATCAGACTAGCCCCAATCGCATTATATACAACTTTTGAAGATATATGGGAGACCATTCAAATTTTAAAAAGAATTATGGTAAACGAAGAATATAAAAAATATGAAAATGCTAGAAATGTAGTAGCCTAGTTCTTTTTTAGCATACAAAAATTCCCAGACTTAGAGGCTTTCTCTTTTGGAACTCAAAAAGAGAAAAGCCTTTTCGTTTTAGGTTTCACTCTTCCATAATTTATACTCTATATTTTAATATACAAATAACGTCTTCCTATTACTTTTTAGAAAGACGTTAAAAAACATTGATAAGACATAAATCCAATTTTACTAGCAAAATAATAATTCTACGCTTCTTTCATCACCCATACCGAAACTGCTTTCTCCTCACCAACATTTACATAACGGTGAGGAGTAGTACTCTGAAAGTAAATACTATCGCCAGCTTGAAGAGAAATTTCATCTTCACCTAATGCAATATTCATTTCCCCTTGAATCACATATCCAAATTCAACCCCAGGGTGACTGACCAGCTCCATCTCGCTTTGCTCCCCTGGCAGAATTTCTACCAGTAAAATTTGCTCATCACTAAGATGGCTTGGCATCAGTTCATGGTACCTTACGATATCATTCGATAATTGCAGTAATCTGTGTTCACCTTTTCTAATGACAAATTGATTTTCTTTTGAGCCATCAAAAAAATAATTGATTGGAGTATTTAAGGCTGTGCATATTTTCCAGAAGTTGCTGACAGTTGGGTCCACAAGACCTCGTTCTATTTGTGAAAGGAGGCCTTGGCTTAAGCCCGTTTTCTCCGCTAAGTCAGCAAGTGTAAAGCCTTGCTTTTTGCGAATTTCTCTGACCTTGTATTCCTTTATCATCTATATAACCACCCTTCTAATAATGGCAAGCAGCCAGATGGTCTTGACCCCTGCCTTCAAGCTTAGGGCTGATTAAACATCTTTCAGTTCGCTTTGGACATTTTTCATAGAAAACACAGCTTACTTCTCCCTTAGGCGGCAAAGTTTCGGCAAAGCCTTTGATGCCTTGTTCATTCGTTTCAAAAAGGCTTGGCAATGATGATAAAAGGATTTCAGTATAAGGGTGCTGTGGATCATTAAATAGTTTGTCTGTTTCACCCATTTCGACAATATTGCCTTTATAGAGTACAGCTACTTTCGTACACATATATTTTATGACGGACATGTTGTGTGAGATAAATAAATAGGTTAAGCCTCTTTCTTTCTTTAATTCCTTTAATAGATTAAGAACCTGTGCCTGCACGGAAACGTCCAATGCTGAGGTTGGTTCGTCAAGGACGATAAATGAAGGATCTGTAATTAGTGCTCTGGCAATTGCAATTCTTTGACGCTGGCCACCACTGAATTCATGGGGATACCGGTCCAGATGCTCTTCTTTTAGCCCTACCCGTTTTATTAATTTTAATAAATTTTCGTACGAACCTTTTTGCCTTCTTTCTGTTTTATCAAGTGCATAGAGTGGTTCCAAAATAATTTCTTTAATGGCCATTCTAGGATCTAATGAAGATTGCGGATCTTGGAAGACGGTTTGTAATTCTCCTGGCTTTCTACGAATATACTTATTTCTTTTCCATAAAGGATTGCCTTGATAAAGGATATCGCCTCCTGTTGGAGATTCTAGCCCAATAAGTAGTTTGCCAAACGTACTTTTTCCGGATCCAGATTCACCGACAAGCCCCAGCACCTCTCCTTCAGATATAGAAATGGACATATTATCTAGGGCTTTCACGGTTAGTTTCCCTTTTTGATAATGCTTATGTACGTGATCCATTTCGATCATTACGGTCATAGAATCAATCCCTTTCCAGCCAACATGCTATATCATGCTGATTTTGCCATTGAATTAATTCAGGCTGCTTTGTCCGACAAATATCCATTACGTAATGGCATCTTGACGCAAACGCACAGCCTACTGGACGTTCCATTAAGTTTGGCACCTCGCCTTGAATCGCCTTTAATGGTTCATTCGCATCCTTGCCATCAGGTAAGGCTTCAATTAGTGCTCTGGTGTATGGATGCTGAGGAGCATGTAAAACCTCCTTCGTCTCACCGGACTCAATCACTTCTCCCGCATACATGACAACCGTTCGATCGCAAATCTGTGAAACGACCCCTAAATCATGGGTAATAAATAAAATCGATGTTCCTTTCTTCTCATTTAATTCTTTCATAAGCTGCAAAATTTCATGCTGAATGGTTACATCTAAAGCTGTTGTTGGTTCATCTGCAATAAGCAGATCAGGAGGGGCTGCCATCGCAAGCGCGATTACAATCCTCTGGCGCATTCCTCCGCTTAATTCAAACGGATATTGTTTAGCTACATGCTCTGGATTGTGAATATGTACATCTTTTAACGCATTAATCATTAATTGTTTCGCTTCTTTTTTGCTCACTTTCCGATGTCTGCGAATAACTTCTGATAATTGCTCGCCAACCTTCATCGTCGGATGAAGAGCCGTCATAGGCTCTTGGAAAACCATCGCAATTTTCTTCCCGCGAATGGTTTGTATTTCTTTTTTTGATAAAGTTAATAAATTTTCTCCTCTATATGAGATTTCTCCATTCGTTATTTGCGCATTATTTTCTAATAGACCTAATATTGAAAGGGCTGTGATTGATTTTCCTGAGCCTGATTCTCCTACGATCCCGACAATTTCTTTTTCCTGAATGGAAAGATTAATATTTTTTAGAGCTTCAATCGTTCCTCTGAAGGTTTGGAAATTGACATGTAAATTTTTTATTGCTAACATTCCACCGCCCTCCTATCTGCTTGATTTCGGATCCAATACATCACGGATTCCATCTCCAATTAAATTTAAGGCTCCTGCCGATAAGAAAAGTAATAAACATGGAAATGTCGGATACCACCAGAAATCCAGCAAGTACTTCCAGCCAATACTAATCATAGCTCCCCATTCAGGTGCTGGCGGTTGTGCCCCTAAGCCCAAAAAGCCTAATGTGGCAATTAATAGAATCGCATCCCCTACATCTAATGTCCCTTGAATGATGACAGGAGAAACTGAATTCGGCATAATATGTTTTCGAATAATTCGAAGCGGATGGATGCCGAACGTTTGCGCAGATTTAACAAATAATGACTCTCGTAAACTTAATGTTTCACTTCGAGCTAAACGAACATAGACAGGAATCTTTACAATCGCAATTGCAATCATCGCATTTTGAATACTTGGCCCTAATGCTGCAGCCAAAGCCATTGCCAAAATCAATGTTGGGAAGGCTAGGACCATATCCATTATTCTCATTATGACTTGATCAATCATCCCGCCGAAATACCCCGAAATCGTTCCAATCATTAATCCAATAGCAGCAGCAATCAAAATGGCTAATATTCCTAACCCTAATGACAATCTTGCCCCATACAAAATTCTTGTAAAAATATCTCTTCCGACTTCATCTGTGCCAAACCAATGGGACCATGATGGAGGCTGGAATTTATTTGCTGCATCAATAACGGTCGGGTTATACGGAGTTAATAGTGGAGCCAAAATCGCAGCCAAAATAATCACACCTAAAATGATTCCGCCTGCCATTGTCAGCTTATTTTTTTTCAGCTTATATAATAGTGCACTTCTTTTCACTAGAGGCAGCTGTTGTATATCCGTTTGTGGCTGTGCTTCCAATTCATTTTCCTCCTTTCTATCATTCTTTTATTTGAGGATTTAGCACATAATAAGAGAGGTCGACAATTAGGTTAATGAGCACATACCCAATCGAAATAAATACAGTAAATCCCATCATAGCCGGGAAATCTAAATAGGAGATGGATTGAACCACATATCTTCCCATTCCAGGCCATCCGAATATCGTTTCAGTCACGACCGCACCGCCAAGCAATGCGCCAAACGAAACCCCGATGATCGTGATGGTTGGGATTAAAGCGTTTCGTAAACCATATTTGATTAAGAGATATGGTCCATGGATTCCATTTGCAATTGCTGTTCGAAAATATTCTTTTTCCAATACCTCTAACATGCTCGCCCTAACTTGGCGTGTGATAATGGCTAATTGGGCAAAGGACAGGACAATCGCCGGAAGTATGATATGACGAAGACTGCTCTGAAAAGCAACAAAGTCCCCGCTTAACAAGCTATCGAGCAAATAAAACCCAGTGACATGTGTAGGTGGATTAATATGCATATCAATTCGTCCGTTTGCCGGAAACCAACCTAATAATCCGTAAAAAATAAATATCACAACCAACCCGCTCCAGAAAACCGGTGTGGAAATTCCACTAATCGTAAAAATTCTGCTCGCATGATCCCAAAACGTATTTTTCTTAACGGCCGCTAAAATACCGAGCGGAATTCCAATAACAATGGCTATGAAAAAAGCTAGTATCGCTAATTCTAATGTTGCTGGGAAAAAGACAAGCAAGTCATCCAACACAGGTTTTTGCGTACGAATAGACGTACCTAAATCCCCGCTCAGCAACCCCTGCATGTAATGGGCATATTGGGTCAGAACCGGCTGGTCTAGACCCAATTGCTTTCTAACTTGTTCTAATGTTTCTTCATTGGCCCGTTGACCGGCCATCATACTGGCCGGGTCACCGGGAATAATATTTGAAAGAATAAACGTTATAAAGGTAACGCCAAAAACAACAAAAACTAGTAGCAATAATCTTTTGAAAATCATTTTTGCCATAACAATCCCCCGCTATTATCGCAGATTAACGGGCAGTAAGATCCCCAAATTAAGGTTCGGGCATAAACATTTAATAGTATTTTGGGGATCAACTGCCCATAAAGGCCCGATTATAGGAACACAGACTAAGAACGCCACCTCCTGTGGCAACGTCTGTGTGACCCACATCCTGTGGGACGCAACTAACAATCAGTAAGATTATGGCTGACTAAAAGCGCCACATACAATGGCAACTTAGTCCTAGCACTCCTATTCGTCTGCCTCCCACTGATTGAAGTTTCACCTTACTGCTTATTCATCTCTGCTAAATTATAAATTCCTTCAAGCATTGGATTGTAAACAAAACCTTGGACAGATTTACTTACTGGCAAGGTAAAATCCTTTTGGAAGAGTAAGATATACGGTGCTTCTTCAATAACAATATCTTGGATGTCAAAATACAAAGCTTCCCTTTCTTCTTGGTTATTAGAAGTTGCCGCTTGCTTTAATAATGTATCAACCTGATCATTTTTATAGAAAGCACGGTTTCCGGCTAATCCGAAGTTTGCTGAGTCATACCAATAGTTCATAAACATATATGGATCACCAAAGTCCGGGCTCCATACGCCAAGAGCTAAATCAAATTCCCCTTTATCCATCATTTCGCGTGAAGTAGCATAAGCAACCTTGTTCAGTTCAACATTTACACCAATCTCTTTTAAATTCGCCTGAATCGTTAATGCTTCTGTTTCCCACCATGTTTTATTATCTGAATACAATAAAGTCAGGGTTACATCAGTTGCTCCTGCTTCAGCTAATAGCTCTTTTGCTTTTTCAATATTTAGCTCATATTGGATGGCATCTTTATTATGACCCCATAATCCATCTGGAACAGGCCCTCTCATCGGTGTAGCAAATCCTTGGTGAACAACATCAATCATTGAATTATAATCAATTCCATAGCTTAGCGCCTGTCTTACTTTAGGGTCTTTTAATGCTTCATTTCCTTTACTGGAATTAACATATACATAGTCCACTAGCAAGCTTGGTTTTTGTAATAACTCTACATGATCCATCGAGCGGACGGATTCGATCTGTTCTGTCGGAATTCCCTCAGCAACATCAATTTCTCCCTTTTCTAATTGCATGCGTTGTGTAGCCCCGTCAGCAACAATTCTAAAATATACTTCTTCAATGCTAGGTTGAACCTTCGCCTCTTTATTAACAGAAAGTTTTATATACTCACCTTGTTTCCATTCTGTTAATTCATATGAGCCGCTTCCCATCGTATTATTTGCTAAATAGTTTTGTCCTAAATCTCCATCCTTTTCATGCTCCATAACCTTCGGATTCACAATTCCCCCATAGTTAGCTGCCAAAGTGGATAAGAAAGGCGGGAAGTTTTCTTTTAATGCAAATGTCACCACATATGGAGACTCCACCTTAATCTCTGAAATAACACCATAAACTTCTGCAGGACCGTTGCCAATCTTTAATGTCCGTTCAAAAGTAGTTTTAACCGCTTCTGCATTAACCTCTGTTCCATCGGAAAATTTATGGCCCTCATTTAATGTGAATGTCCATGTCTTTCCATCCTCACTTACCTTCCATTCCTTAGCTATTCCTGGTTTTACTTCAGTTGACTCACCATCATACTCTACTAATCTCTCATAAGCAGGGTATGTAATTTTCCATGCTGAGTTATCCATCGTAACCGCAGGATCCAGCGTCCCTTGGTCAGCTGTCATGGCAACAGTCAAGATTTTCTTTTCTGTGCTGTCACCATTAGCCGTTTCTGTGCCTTCCTTTTCCCCTGTCTTCGCAGGAGCATTCGAGTTTTGTACACAACCTGCCAAAACGATAAGTACACTAAACAAAAGGAACATTAACTTTTTCTTCATTTTTACCCCTCACTTTTCGATCTCTTGATATAGGATACCTTTGAAATATTCCTGCTTTCCCTTTTTCTTTGCCCAGCTTTTCGTGCCGTATTCAAAATGCCACCACTCATCCGTATTTGAAATAAAGCCAACCCCCATCATGACATTTTTTAATATTCTCCTGTTGATTAAAAATTCTGTCTCTTCGGATGACAAGTCAGCCTTTTTCTCAAACCAATCAAGCTGGGACCTTTCATGGAATTCATCAAATTCACTACCCATCTGAAGCCACCCATGTTGATCAGCTATCGTTAGATCAACAGCCCCTCCCGATAAATGCGGGGATGGATTTGTAATATCTTTAGTTGGAGTCGCCACAAATTTATATAGCTCCTGTTCTAATTCCATATCTTTAAAACCTTCATTTTCTAAATCACGCTTCGTTTGTTCATAAATCGCCCTTTGCGTCTCGTAGGAACGCCACCCATCAAGGATTACAAAAGAGATTCCTTCAGGTAAAAGATGAGAAGCTTCAAGCAGCTTTTCCATAACCTCTTTCCTTAAATAACATTCGTTTTCCGCACCAGGTAAACCATTCAAAAAATAATAAGGATAAATATGTATTTTCTCAGATGCCTCTGAAACTGGAACCAACACTTTTTTCACCTCAAAATCGTTTTAGCTTTCTAGGTTTTTTTGCTCACCTCCTACTTCTAAATATTAAAACTAATTTTAATATTTTAAATATTATATCATAATTTGGTAGTTTTTCTAGATTATTTTTGTAAATGGAGGAAAAAAGGACTATTGGGAGTTTTCAAATCCAAGAAAAAAACGCTCCTTACATTTATGTAAGAAACGTTTTTTAAATCTTTTTCTTTCTTAATATCCTTCTTTAATGAATGTTATTTTCATTAATTTAAATAATGATGCTTACAATTACTGCTGATAAAACACTAACTAATGTTGCTCCAAACAATAGCTTCAACCCAAACCGGGCAACTATGTTTCCTTTCTGTTCGTTTAAACTTTTTACAGCTCCTGAAATGATTCCAATAGAGGAAAAGTTTGCAAATGAGACAAGGAATACTGAGATAATTCCTAGTGTTCGAGGGGTAAAGCTTTCCTGCATTTTAGCTAAATCCATCATAGCTACAAATTCATTTGTCACAAGCTTTGTCGCCATAATACCGCCTGCTTGAACAGCCTCATATAATGGAACCCCCATAATTAATGCAAAAGGTGCAAAGATATATCCCATGATCTCCTGGAACGAAATACCGAAAATTAATTCAAAAACGCCATTAATTCCAGCAATTAATGCAACAAAACCAATTAACATGGCAGCAACTATAATCGCTACTTTAAACCCATCAATTATATATTCACCTATCATTTCAAAAAAGCTTTGTTTTTCCTCTTGAATAATAAGTATATCTTCGTTGGATTCCACAGTATACGGATTAATTACGGATGCAATAATAAATCCTCCAAATAAGTTCAGTGCCAATGCGGTAACCACATATTTTGGTTCAATCATCGTCATATAAGCTCCAACTATGGACATTGAAACCGTTGACATGGCTGATGCACACAATGTATATAAGCGATTGGCCGGCAGTTGGCCAAGTTGCTTTTTAACCGTAATAAATACTTCTGATTGACCAACCATTGCTGATGCAACGGCATTATACGACTCTAACCTTCCCATACCATTTACCTTACTTAACAAGAACCCAATTCCTTTCATAATAAAAGGAAGTATTTTTAAATATTGGAGAATACCAATTAATACCGAAATAAATACGATTGGAAGCAGAACATTTAGAAAAAATGGCATTTCACCTTCGTTTGCAAGGCCTCCAAAAACAAATGATATTCCACTGTTCGCATAAAATAATAATTTATTAAAGACGTCTGAAAACACTTTAATTAATACAAATCCAAATTTCGTATTTAACAATAATCCCGCTAATAAAAGTTGGATAACAATCATCATAATAATTGGTTTGATCTTAATATCTTTCCGATTATTACTTGCTAAATAAGCTAGTCCCAAAACAACAAGCAGTCCAAACAAAGCTATAACGTATTTCATAATTCCTCCAAT
>NZ_JBALPC010000099.1:0-15579 GCF_036965225.1 Bacillus sp. JJ1474
CAAAAAATACTTTTTTATATTAACAATACAAGTCTTATTAAGAAAGTGTGAAGAGTCCCGAGTTTATATTTTCCGATTATTTTCCATCAATATTTTTTAAAGAAAAATCAAAAATATAAGAGGAAGGAGTTTTTCAAAAAAAGGAGGCATTTCAATTGATAAACAAAAAAATGGGTATACTCCTAACATCTACCCTGATGTTAGGGCTTGTTGCATGTAATACTGATACAAATAATGGTAATAAGCCTGGGAATGGAAACGATAATAACATCTCTAGTATGACTACAACAATGTCCAGTGATAATTACCCTCATACCAGAGCGGTATTGACTCAAGATGCAAAATATCAGTTTACTCCATTAAATCCTGGGGAGGATGTAAATTTTCAAGCAGAACTCCCTCAATTGAATTATGGCCAAGCACCAATCCAGCAGCAAGATCAAGCTGGTCAGCCAGAACCAAACTGGAACCAAAGACAAGCTGCTCAACCACCAAATTATGGACAAGCACAACCACAGCAAAATAGAGAATTTGCAAAAGCACCAGCTCAGCAGCAAGCACCTACGCAGCAACAAAGACAGACTGCTGAAGGGCCAGGTCAACAACCAGCACCCGCACAGAAAGGACAAGCTCAAACACAAGCACCACAAAACATTAGTCAGGCTGCACAACAGGTTATTGATTTAACGAATGCACAACGCAGACAAAATGGCCTGTCCGATTTAAAAGCAGATACTCAATTAAGTGGTGTTGCTCAAAAGAAGTCTGAAGACATGCAGCAAAATAATTACTTCTCACATACAAGTCCTAACTATGGGTCACCGTTCGATATGATGAGAGACTTTGGTGTGACATATACAAGTGCAGGTGAAAACATTGCACAGGGTCAACAAACACCCCAAGAAGTCGTTCAAGCATGGATGAATAGTGAAGGTCACAGAAAGAACATTCTAAGTAATAATTTTACCCATATTGGAGTAGGATTTGAGCAAAACGGTAAACATTGGACTCAAATGTTTATTGGTAAGTAATTTATTTTAAAATATATCAAGTCCTAAAATAATGCATATTATTTTAGGGCTTATATATTTTTATTCATAATTCTCATTGATTTAGTAACTTTCATTTCCAAATACGATTGAATCTTTCCGTGCCAGACTCTACACGCGTTTATACCAACCGTGTTTTGGGTCTGGCACCTATTGTTATTTCTTATCATAAGATAATAGACCATGTGAAGCAGGAAGGTTGGATCATGAAAACAATTGTCTTTATCGGAAGTAATCAGTTTGGAACGAGTAATGAAGCTCTGAGGGCGGCGAAGGAAATGGGATACTGCGTCATTTTATTTACGGATAAACGCCGGCACCTCCAGCATAATAAATTCCCCGTTGTGGATCAAATCGTATATTTCCAAAATTTATTAGATAAAATACGGGTTTTAGAGGAACTTGAAGCCCTTAAGACATCAGGGAAACATCTTTGTGCCTGTGTAAGTTTTATCGATCCCTTTGTTTCTTATACAGCACGGTTAGCAAAGGAGCTTGGTTTATTTCAGTTATCGGCAGACGCTTTAGCGACTATGGAAAATAAAATTAAAGTGAGGAATCAGTTAAAAGGCCACCCCACCTCCTCTTTTTATGACGTATACGACTCTCATACTTCTATTAAAGACTTCACAAAGAAGCATGAATTATCTGTTCCGTTAATTATTAAATCCCCGGTCTCCAACGGTTCAAAAGATGTATTTTTAGCTGAAACTGCTGATGAATTTAAAAAAACTCTTCAATCTTTACATGATCAAACCTCCGATCTCCCTATATTAATTGAAGAATATTTAATAGGGCCCCAATACTTAGTTGAAGTGCTAGTACAAAACAGAAAAATTGAAATCGTCGGTGTCATTGAGCAAGAAACGACGTACGAAGATATATTTATCGTCGTTGGCTATCAATTTCCAGCTCAATTAAAGAATGATGAATATAAGAGTCTCATAAAATCAGTTACAGAAATCGTCCAACAACTCGGACTAAAAAACGGATCCTGTCATTTAGAATTGAGAAATGTTCATGGAGTATGGAAACTGGTAGAGATTAATCCAAGAATGTCCGGCGGCGCCATGAATCGGATTATTGAGGAAGGGACAGGTATTAACCTTATAAAGGAAATATTGAAACTGAATGTTGGAGAGGAAGTAACATTGACTAAGATACGTGAGGTTCACGTCTATGCCAAATATTTAACGTTTGAGACAAGCGGAGAATTACTTTACGTTACAGGCGAAGATCTTGCTTGGGAACATGATGGTGTTAAATATGTGTACGTTAAACCTTTATTAGGTAAAACCGTCACAGCTCCTTACTCAATGGGTAATCGCTATGCTTGTGTTATTGCAGCGGCAGATTCTGCTGAAAATGCTAAAACAACGGCGATTTCCGCCGCACAGGAACTGAAGTTTTACTTAGAACCTTATTGAAAATTCCTGCCAAGAAAAAAAACGAGCTTTAAGCTGTGGAATCTTTCGACGAACGGGATGCAGCCTCCAAGCAGCAGTCTTAAAACCTATCATCTGCATAATTGGGTTCTTTGGACAGGTCTATTTTCGCTTTCCATCCGCACAATCCCTAATTACTTGCAATAATATAATAGCAAAAGGACAGACGGGGGGAGGAAAGCAAAAATGAACGACATAGAGCAGGGACATAGTCACTGTATATGTGAAGCACTCATTGAATTAAAGTCCTTACAAGATATTTTAATGAATTCCTCAACTAAATATTTTGGACCGCTGCTATCCAAAATTGCCGGAGTCGATACGATCCCCTTTCTATTACTAAAAAAGAATGGACTATTATCTCATCTATTGACCGAAATAAATGAGAAAAACGGGAAACACGAGTGCATTGAGTCCAATTTTTTTCGAATCGAATCTATAGATAAGGAAAAATGTGTTGCGATTGTTTCAATACTGCGCCCTTTTGATATTAAAGGAAATCATACAAACTCAGTAGGCAAGGTCATGAAATTAATCAAAACACCTGCTCGTAAAGAGGTTGATTTATCTTCCATTTGCGCCATACAAGTTCTAGATACCGAATTATTGAAAAGAAGAATTGTCATTGAGCCAAAATGGTAAAAACAGGGGACCGGGCACACGCCTGGTCTTTCTGTTTATTATTCCTGAACCAATTGGACGAAAAGCTAGCTGTAGTGTTTTTCTTTTAGAAAGGCTAAATGTGACAAGCATTTCATCAATGATTTTCCATAGATCAAGGTCTGATTTAGAAATAACAAATTAACCCCGGTCAATTACCGGAGTCATTTGATAGCAACTTAGGCTATAGGTCTTTTTTACTTTCCATTTTGTAGAGTATAGATGGCATGTGAGTGGGGACTTATCATTTATTTCTCATTTTTTCATTATAGTCAAGATACCATGTTATTGCGTCCGACTTGAATGGATTTTTTGAATCGAGGAAAACATCTACCATGGGAGCTGCATTAGCTTCAATCAGCCAAATATCCCCACATTCATCAACAGCCAAATCATAACCCCATATATTTTGATTTTTGAATTTGTCAGTATAGCAAAGTGAGGCTGCTAATGCTAATTCATCTAAAGCAGCCAATGTCTTTTTTAAGTTCAAATTGTTAATATTTGAGTTTAACAGCGCCTCCTCTACCGTTACTACAGTTCCATCATTTAGGACATTAGTTGTAACATAACCATTTTTGGCAACTTTCCCGCACCTCGCAGTAATCACCCATGTTTTATCCCCATGTTTTCGCTGCACAATATACCGAAAATCGATCAGATTTCCATTCACTTTTGCAAGGGGGATACAATATTGAATAAGAAACTTCCTCTCCTTTATTCTTTCCTGTAATAAACGTTCAAGTCCGTTCTTATCAACAATTACATTTTTCGATTTCTGAAGGTGAACCTCATATTTTTCTCCACCGACTTTTGATACTTTTATGATTCTCTTTCCCCCATTTCCCAATGCAGGCTTTAAGATAATTTCCTTATTTCGACTCATCATCTCCCAAAATTTTTCAATTGTAAATAGATGGGTCTCAGGTAAAAACTCGACTAGATTCTTACATTCCAATAAAAGCTGATGTTTGTCCCATTTATTCATTTTTGATTTTTTCCTCATTGCATCCACTCCATATTCTTAAGGTCCCCTTCAGTATATGAATAAGATTACTAATGGCTTGTTGCATTGCCTAAAAGAAAGATTTCCCCTTAATTACTCCCTGTTTTGTCCTTCATTTTTCCTTTGCCCTAAATGGTCAACTATTAAAATTTGATCTAAAAATAAACGTTTGTCCGGTTCAAAAGCTTAACTAATTGAATGTAATATAAATAGGTTGTTAGATAAGTAAAAGGAGTTTATGCTATGACACTTATAGGAATGCTGCACCATCGAAAAGATCCATCAAAGGTAAGAAAGACTTATGCTTTTGCTGCGGTCGCTAAAGCTGAAGGCGCAGATTTTTTTTACTTTTCTCCTAGTACAGTAAATTTCTCAAAAAAGTCAATAAAAGGGAAAGTGTATGAGAATGGCTCATGGGTTGAACGAAACATGCCCTTCCCGGACGTCATTTATAATGCTGGTGACCCTAATAAATTGGCAAAGTCGGAAAAGGTTATTCAAAAATTAAAGGAAATGATCCCTTTTACGACAAATTCCATCGGGAACAAGTGGAGTGTTTACGAGAGGCTTAAAAGAGGAAAGGAGTTTTCTCACTATTTAATTCCCTCCGAAAAAATTTCAAATGATTCAGATGAATTTTTCCGATTTTTATACGCATTTGAAAAGATTGTTTTTAAACCTTATGATGGGAGAAAAGGAAAAGGGATCTACTTTATTTCATTGAAGAAAAACAACAAAGAAGAATTTCTTGTAACGCAAGATTCACATTCAAGTTCTTATTCAAGGAATCAATTAAAGGATCTAATAGAAGAAAAGCTTTCAACGGGAACCTATATTATGCAACCTTATATAACATCTATTACCAAGTCTGGACAAGTTTACGACTTCAGACTTCATGTTCAAAAAAGTGGAGAAGGAGAATGGGTCATCACCGCTATTTACCCAAGAATAGCCCCTAAGGGATCCATTATTCCTAATATTAATAATGGGGGATTCACCAATTATTTAGAACCATTTTTAAAACAAGAATTTAAAGAAGAAGCAATGAATATTAAAGGGACTCTTGAACACTTTTCATTGACTTTAGCCCAGCATCTTGATGAGCTCCAGATGCAGCTATATGGAGAAGTTATTGATGAAATGGGAATCGATATTGGATTAGACGAGAATAAAAAAATATGGATCTATGAAGTTAACTGGCTGCCAGGCTGTCCTCCTACGTTTTATCTAGAGATGGATGTTGTCATAAATTCCATTAGATATGCTATGTATCTGGCAAAAAACCAACAGGCAATAAAAGCTAAGATCCAAAAAGTTAAAAGAATGAATACAGCAAAAGGCGAAATCCCAATTATAGCCATAACGGGCAGCGCCGGTAAAACTACGACTAAAGCATTTCTAGCCTCAATCCTTTCGAAAAAATGGAATACCTTTGAATCAAAGGACTATTGGAATACCGCCCAACATACTGAAATTCATGCTTCTGAAATCAATAAATCCCACGAAGCCATTGTCCTAGAATATGGAATGGCCTCCCCTGGAACGATAACTAAACACTGCAGCATTATTAAACCGAATATTAGTATTGTGACAAACATCGGACTGGCACATGTAGGCTATTTCAATGACGATATTAGGGGAATAGCTAAGGCTAAATCTGAATTAATACACGGGATGGATCAAGACGGCTTGCTCGTTATGAATAAAGATGACCGTAATTCTCTCCTTTTAGAGACAGATAAGTTTAGAGGTAAGATCATTACAATCGGTATTAAGTCAGACGCTGACTATAAAGCCTTTGATGTGAAATATTCAGAAAATGGAATGTCTTTCAAAACGATGTTGCATGGACATAAAGAGAAGTTTTTCATCCCTATTTTCGGTGAACATCATGTATATAATGCCTTAAATGCTATTGCTGTGGCGGACCACTTAGGTCTAACTCCAATTGAAATCCAAGCCGGATTATTATTTAGAAAGCCGCCAAGAAGATTAACGGTTTATAATCAGAAAAACAATATTATTCTAATTGATGATACTGTTCATTCTCATCCTGAAGGAGTAAGAGCTGCCATTGATGTACTTGCAAATATCGGAAAACACCGCAAAATAGCAGTAATTGGAGAAATAAGAGCACTCGGGAATTTAAGAGAGGCAGAATATCGAAAAATAGGAGAATATGTCTACGATAAAAAAATTGACCTTTTTATCACTTATGGTGATCAAACAGAAACAATGGGCGATCAAGCTAAAATAAAAGGCTTTCCTGCCAAAAATGTATACCACTTTGACGATAGAAATCAGTTACATGAGTTTCTAAAGAGAATTATTAAAAAGAATGACACCATTTTAGTTAAAGGTGCTAGCCGAGCAAACATGTATGAAACGATTAAATTCTTAAAAAAAACATTTAAATAATAAAAATGACCCTGGATAAAGAATCCAGGGTCATTTTTATAATAGATTTTAATGTTAATAACACAATGCTAGAAAATTATTATTTCTTTAAGTGGAACTTAATTTCGTTTACAGCATTTTTAGCAAAACTCTTTGCTTCCTCCATGCTTTCCCCCGCAGCAATTACATAGGCATATCTATGCCCCATCGATAGAGGAGGAATCAGCAGCGTTCCTTTTCTCGGTTTTACATATACATCAACGACTCCAGGGGATTTTCTAGCTCTACCCTTCCCAGACACTCTTTCTAAAATTCCCTTTTCTGAAACAATAAGGTATTGGGTGAACACGAATTTCTTATGTTTCGGTACTAAGGAAGGGCTGCCCCCTAATTGTAATAACAGTGTTTCTTTAACTAAATTAAAGCCAAAAGCAGCTTGTATCATTTTATTCATTGCGCCTCCGGAAATTCTCGGATTGATTTCAATGAGCTTCCACCCATTCTTACTACGTCTCAATTCCAGATGCAAGGCTCCATTGACAATTCCAAATTGATTAACAATAGACTGAAGAACCCTAGCTATTCCCTTTTCAATTTCGTCAGGTATTTTCGCCATTACCCCATAGCCCGTAATAATAAATCTCTTCCCCTTCGTAATTTCTTGCTCAATAATGCCAGCTATCATCACCTTACTTTTGTAAACGACTGCCTCTACCAAATACTGGTTTCCATCAATATATTCCTCTATAATAATGGACTCTTTCGGCTCTCTTTCTCGCAACATGAGTGTATGCTTTTTTAATTTCTCTTCATTTTCGGCTAGCAGTGCATCTTTTGAACCCGTCGAGTTTGGCGATTTGACCATGACGGGAAAATTAAGCTTTGATAGGATTGATTTGAAAGAGATCTCCTCTCCGGGTTTAATGATGATAAATTTAGGCGTGTAAGACTTGTTCATTAAAAATGATCTTGTTTCTTCCTTGCTATTCATCTTTTGAATAGCTGTTGACGAAAAATAGTTCTTACAAAATTCATCACAAAGAAGGGAGGCAATATGAACATATGAATCTATAAAACTGACAATCGTTTTTAATTCCATCCCTTCTGATTTTAATCGCTTTATTTCCTCCTTCATTTCAGAAAGATTATCCGTATCAATAAAGATCATTTTATGAACATCCGTGTACTCTTCCCTCTGCTGCATTTGCTTTTCGTTTTTAGTAAAAACAACGGTGAAGAAACCTAGGCTCTTAGCTGCCCCTATGGCATCTCTGCTTGAACCCGATTTATTCGTGCCTATAAAAAGTATCGTCTTCAAAAGGCCCACTCCCTATAAAAATTTAAATCAAACTATCTCGATATATATGTTTATGAAACTTACACAAATTTGTATGGTTATCTATACTATACAAGCAATTTATTATATAAAAGCTGCTTTACCTTAGAATCAAACTGAATAGCCGATATGTGTGATAACGCTCAAAACACTAAAAAATCACTAGTTATCTGCACAAGCAATGTAAGTGACTGAACATAGTATATTAGTAAGGAAAGGAGTGAAATTTACAATGAATCGCCTCTCTGTGAAGGAAATCAGAACGATTATAGACGGGAAATTAATCAAGGGTTCTGATCATGTAGAAGTCCAGTATGGCGCCTAACGGCTTAAACATATAAAGAAAAAAATACAATCTTATTTGCAAAATATAAAATAAGAAATTGGGATGATCTAAAAGAGTTTTTTCCGTTAGTACTTGTCACACATAAAAAGTACGAGAATAATTGCCATTTGGATAATCTAACCATTTTTCCAAGTGGAATCTGCAGAAAAGGCATACTGGGAGTTTCTAAATTATTACCGAAACCAGTTTGACATTCCTATTGTTGCCGTAACCGGGACTTGGTTAGCACCAAGTTTATAATGCGTTGGCTGCTCTCGCCGCTGTCCATGAAATGGGTATGGATCTTCAAGAAGCTGCTAATCGCTTGAAATCATTTCGAAAATTTGATAGACAGCTCCAAGTGGTTGAAGGGATAAATGGATCGACACTGATAGATGATACATAGAGCATAACTTCCACTTCTTTAGAAGCAGCAGTAAAAGTATTAACACAGCTTGGGCAAGACAAGAAAAAAGTCGCAGTAATTGGAAGCATTCTTGGATTAGGGCCTTGGGGTGAACCTATTAATAAGCAGGCAGGAGAAATGATTGCCATACATGATGTCGATATTCTAATTGCAATTGGGAATAATTTAGCACGTATAATGGCAGATCAAGCAGAGAAAACCAACCCGAAAATGCAGGTCTACACTTTTAACAGTAATAGGGACACTTATCGCCTATTAAAAAAGATTGTAGATGAAAATTCAATTGTTCTATTTAAAGGAAATATGTATGCCAATGACATAATTGAATTGGCAGCAAAATTTCGGAAGGAACAGTAAATGTAAATCGGACTTTAAATTAGGACAAACACTGTGCCACTTCTCTTAAATCATTAATAAACTACAATATTCCAAATAGAAAGGGGGGGAAATAAATGGGTGTAATTTGTACGTGTGGAGTTTTGGTTCAAAATCCTCAAAACCCAAATGATGAAGCTGTTTCAAATAATAATAATGTTAGATTCGTGGGACAAACAGGAACAGTAAACGGTAACTTGTTTTACATGGCAGATGTTTGTGTCACAAGATTAGCAACTTCATCTCTATCTTTAAGATTTGAAGAAAACGTAACCACACCACCTGGACCAAACAACTTCACGTTTACTGCAACTTCCATTACTTCTGTTGTGTGTAATCAGGAAGGCCAAAACTGCAGCATCACTGTAACTGGTACTGGGACAGTCAGTGGTCAATCAGGAACCTTTGCTTTTGAAGCAGTGTTTAGAGACATGGTTGGACAAGCACAGGTTGATAATGTTCAAAGTTTTGTAATTACAGGTTTCTTTAATCAAACTGGCGCCGCTCCTATTGATCAAGGCTCTATTATTGCTCAAGGCTGTCAAGAATTGTAACAGCCTTAGAACTCTCGGCATTTATGCCGGGAGTTTTTTCTAGACTATTAGGAAAGTCTAAGTGTATTAAAGTAATATTGAATTTAAAATCATGTTTCTGCTTAGGATATCGCATAAGAAAAAACTCTTTGTCTGAATAAAATAATGTATTAACAATTTTGGGAGATGGGAACATTGAAGCCCAGCAAAGGTCGAATGAGTCAATATAGAATATTAAATTCAGATGAAAGCCTCTCTAAGTATCTTTTAGAAACTGATTTATTTTCTGAAGCATCATTATTTTCATTTTTAGAAAAGTATAAGTCGATTGTCATTAAACCTGCTTTTGGCTTAGGGGAAGTCTTTGTTATCTCTGAAAACAATAAGTTTAAGATTTTCTCAGAAGTGAATGAGGATACATTGATCAATAGAGAAGATCTTTATCAGTTTATTAAACTAAATAAATTAAAATATAAGAATAATATTATTCAGCTATCAAGACCTCAATCAGGTTTATTTCAAAGTCCATTCCACCATTATGTAACTGTTCACCGAAAATCACCTACAGCAGAGTGGCTATATATATCTACAACAGAGAAATTTCGTACTATCTTCGATAAGTATTTTTATATGTTTTTCATCAAAAAAATGAAAAATTTGTCCCTACAGGCAGCAAAAAAACTAGGAGAGTCCTTTCCTGATTGTCATACCGTTGTCATTGATATTATATATGATCTGAAAGGACGGATATGGATTCAAGATACAATGCTGCATTTTCAAAAAAGTAAATGGAACCAGTTCCAAATACTCTCTAAAAATCATACAATTTCTCCATTTGTACCGAAAACGGACTTACTTACAAAAGTCACCTTTAATGAATACCTTAATAAATATAATGATATTATCATTAAGCCTTGTGTTGGCCAACAAGGTTTAGGAATTGTAAAAATTACTAAGACAGATCCTCATACCTTTGAAATCCACTCAGGAAGAACAAAGCAAACAAAATCAAGCATGGATGAAACCTTTGATTTTATTCATACAAAATATCATTCAAAGAAACCTTATCTTGTTCAGGAAAGATTAGCTTTATCAGAAATAAACGGATGTCCAATAGATATTAGAGTCATTGCCCAGAAGGTGGATTCATCCTGGAAAGTAACCGGAAAAATCGTAAAGGTTGCTGGAGAAGGTTTCTTTATAACCAATGCTGCACAGAAGCTATTGAATTTTGATCAAGCACTCCAAAACTCAAACTTATCAACGACAAATATGAATCAATTAGAAGATGAAATAGACAGAATCTGTATTTCTGCAAGCAAACAGTTTGAAGAAAACCATCCTAATATTCATATAATTGGGTTTGACATTGGGATTAGCTCCCAAGGGGATATTTGGATTATTGAAGGAAACTATAATCCAGACCTATCCATGTTTTCGGGACTAGAGGATAAAGATACGTATATGTATATAAGGAAAATCATCAAGCGTCAAAGAAAACATACTGACTTAAAATAAAAGATATTTTTTTCTAATTCACTTACCCAATCGGGATTACTGTTATATCCATACAATAAGTGTATAACCATAACATATAAATGAGGTGTGTGTATTGAAGGAACGTCTTGGAAAATGGAGGCAATATTCGCTATTAAGTAAACATCCTTTACTCAATAAGTACATTCCCGAAACAAAGCAATTTACAATTAAAAACCTATCTGAGTTACTGGAACGTTTTGAATATGTCTATTTAAAAAATGATAGAGGCGGGCAAGGGAAAGGAATTTTTAAAGTTAATAAAAGGAAAGATGGGCCCTACTGTTTCAATGGCTATACACTTAATGGTAAAAAAATACAAATGGAAGTTAAAAAGATCGAAGATTTCCTCCCTGTACTGCATCCAATTGAGAGATTCGGGGGATATATTGTTCAAGAAGGTGTCCATAGCTTAACCCAAGATGGGTTCCCGTTATCCATTCGGGTACATGTTCAAATTCTCAAAAGAAAATGGCTTGTTGGAGGGTTGTATGGAAAGATTGGGACAGAAGAAACCAATGAGAATGGAGTCATCAATACAAACCGCGGGGCTCAAATTATGACAATAGATTCATTATTATCGACACACCTAAAGATGCACAAAACAGAGAGGGAAGAAATGATTAATTGTATAAAGGAAGCTTCTGTTATAGCTGCCGAAATAGCTGCAGCGGCATTTCCACAAATAGAGTATGGAATTGATTTTGGTATTAGCAATTACAAGGATCCTATTATATTTGAAATAAATACAAGCCCTGGAGTCGGGAATTTTTCCAAAATTGGTGATGGGGAAATGCGAAAGCGAATTAAAGAGATCAGGAGAATGCACCTAGAAGGGAATTTTGGCATTTAGACATATATTTTTAATTTAAATCGAAGTCAGGATCTTTCAAATATAGTAAGAAGCATTCGCAGCCATTTCGCAAACGAATGCTTCTCTTTATTTTTTCCTTAAAGTCATGTACAATTTAGAATCCAACCGAGTATTTCATTCGATTAGAGTACACGCTTAGCTGTTACAAAGTTACTTTTAGACCAATTAGATTCTAAGCTTTCTTTCACAACTGAACCTGATTTAGATAAATACACATATTCATTATTTCCAATATAAATAGCGGCATACTTAATTTTGCTTCCCCCGCTTTGCTTTAGGAAAATAAGGTCACCCTTTTGCAATTTATCTTTTGGAACTTGTACACCGTTCACTGATTGCTGACTCGCTACTTTTGTTTTCAGGTCAACACCATGCTGTTTAAAAATGTAATAGGTGAAGCCTGCATTTGTGAAGGTTAAAGATTTTTCATCGTAAACATTTAATTGGTGTTTCACTTTATTCATTATGCTTAATGTATAGTCTACAATATTATCTTCTTTTTTAGATATAACTGGTGTCTGAACTATTTTGTTTTCATCTGTTTTAGGTATAACTGGTGACTGAACTACTTTGTTTTCATCTGTTTTAGGTATAACTGGTGACTGAACTACTTTGTTTTCATCTTTAAAAACGCGCTTTGCCGTAATATAACGCTGATCATAATAATCAGATAAAAGGACTCTCGAACTAATTCCTTCCGAACTAAGAACAAGCATACGATGTTCCCCTGTGTAAATAGCTACTCTTGAAGGTGTGCTCGACCCTGCAGAAGTGCTAAAGAATATCAAATCGCCTTTTCGTAAATCTTTCCGTGCTACCTTTTCACCTAAGTTCATCAAATCTTTGACATAGTTTCCTTTTACTTCAACGCCATTTTTTCCATAAACGTATTTTACGAATCCAGTACTCGTAAATTGCATTGCTTTTTCGTTATTAACCTTGCCCATTGTCACTTTATTCATTAAATTGTAGGAGAGGTCAGCAATATTATCTCCTTTTGTTGCTGGGTCTGAAGGAAGTAAAGCAGGGATTACTCTTCTCGCAGTCATATAATTATCTCGATAATAGGACGTGCTATTTAGATCAGAAATAACAACATCTAGTTCTGCGTTTGCCATATGTATAATTTTATTATCTCCAATATACAACCCTACATGATTTGGGTTTTTTGATGATGGGTTATTTTTGAAGAAAACTAAGTCGCCTTTTTGCAATTCATTTTTCGGAACGTATGTCCCTTGGTGAACCATATAAGCTTCGTCACGATTACCTAGATCTATCCCATTATTCTCAAAAATAAACGCGATGAACGAAGCACATCTAAACTGGAGTGTTTCATAGTTGTGTTTTGAGGCATATGTTGCTTTTCCTATTAAACTCTTAGCGAGACTAATTATGTCATCTGCCTTTTTCTCAACCACTTTTTGGCTCTGCTGTGTGGTTGTTGCGGCTGAGACTGTGACTGGATCCATCATGATCGGGGCTGTCGCAAAAGTACTTAATCCAATCGTGAATGCTAATGTAGTTGTAACTAGACGCTTGTTCATTTTTATCCTCCTGATGTAGTTATTATTCTCGAATACAAATTTTATCATATAGGGAAATTGTCACACGTGGTAAAACTTAACATTATCCAACATGCCCCCTACGAGGCCTAGACATTATTGGGTTATGGAGAAACTTTACATTTCCATTACAAGTGTTACGTCAAATATTGATTGCCACTTTTCAATATTTGTGATTGAAAAAATAGATTAATAAGCAAAAAGCGTCAGAAACCGAGGAAACCTCTACCCTCGGTTTCTGACACCATGTTCTTACTGCCCGTTAATGCGAGATAAATTCGGTTTGAAAATGAAAAGCCCATCTCGATCATTCCAAATGATCCCCGAAACCTGCTACCCACTTTGAATAGTGTAAGGCGGCTGCTTGCGTATGGTAATAAAGCTGAAAATCATTGACATCCAGAGCAATGCTCATATCTGGATACCGATTATTTATTTCAATAATCCAGAGGTTTTTATCTTCATCCATACCAATATCAACACCTATATATGCTAAATGTATCTCTTTCTTCTCCAAAAATTTACAGCATAAAATAGATAATTGCTCAATTTCTTTATACTTTTTAAATGCCTCATTGAAATCATTGTTATAAATTCCAACTAAAGTATTCCACGTTTTCTCCGCTGAACCTCCGCTTGATATGTTGCTGACTATACTTTCTTTAACTCCATACCTTGTTATCATACCAGGGACAACCCAGGATCCGTATTGGTCTTTAACAACAATTACCCGAAAATCTATAATCCGATTATTAGATTTTAGTAAGGGGATCCTTTTTTGAAAAATATATTTTTTTAGATCCAATTCTGTCACCAAATAATTTATCACTGCATCCCAGTTATCTAAAATCGTGGTCATGTTTATTCCATTTAACCGGTAATTTAATTTATATTTTTCCCCATTTTTCTCCAACTGATAAATTCCCTTTCCCTGACTTCCTGAAATAGGCTTTAAGTAAATACATCCGCTTTCATCTATTAGCTTCTTTACTTCCTTGAGATTCACCGCTAAACCAGTCTCAGGCAGGCTTCGGCTTAATTTATCACTCATAGAAAGCCATTGCCATATTTCCCATTTATTAATAACATGGGAGTTAAAGTATTTAGATCCTACTAAATTCCGTATTATCATCCTGTCAGCTTCCTTTAACGTCTTCCTGCAAAATAAAACTGAAGGAAATGGAAAAGTCCCTTTCGTAAATTCATTTTCAATTGGATTATAGGCAAAACCATTAACAATCTTGTTCTTTTCGTCAATCCCATCATAAGTTACCAATAAAATGAGACCGTTTATATGCTGGTAATCAATTAAATATTTTTTAAAGTGATCTATATTTCTCTTAGTCATTTCATTTACTTTCCCTTTTATAAAAAGCCCAATAATAGGGCCGATTAATAGTGTCTCTTCCCCGACTATTACTTCATAGTCAATAGAATCTGGAAGCGAAAAACCTGCTACAAGGTCAGCTGATATATGAATAACCGCTTTATCTTGCTGATGCTTTCTTAAGGTTACCCCAGGTTTTTCTATAATCCCTATTTTTACATTAATCACCTGAAGCTTAGAGATTGATAGCTTTTTTAATACAGTCGAATGAAGTGAGATTGAATGGCTAGTTGTGTGATCAGTTATGATGGTAAACTTCATCTAATCCCTCCCTCTAAGCGTAATAAGAATAATTTCTTCTTTCGCGTTGGAAAGATTATCCTCATCAATAAAAATGATCGTTTTAAAAAGACCCACGCCTACAACAATTTAATTAAATCCAACTCGATATATATTATGAGATTTTTTTATTTTTGTATGGTTATCTATCCTAAATCAAGCTACTAAACAAAAAGCAGCGTTTGTATGGCCTGAATCATTTTAATAATGCCTAAAAAAAGCTCATTAGTTATCAGTACAAGCAATGTTGATATATTGAACATAGGATGTTCCAAAGGAGGTGTATTTATTGATGGAAAGATTAAGAAAATGGGATCAATATATACTGTTAGGTAATCATCCCTTAATCTCAAAACACCTTCCAGAAACAAAGCTTTATACGATC
>NZ_JBALPC010000100.1:0-3682 GCF_036965225.1 Bacillus sp. JJ1474
CTTCTATACCATATCTAGATGTATTATTTATAAAAAAGTTTGATCATTTTTTATAAATACTATTTTTATTAGCCTGTTCATACTCTTTTATCATCTTAACAAACTAACTTTAAGAAACTATATTTCTAATGAATGTTGAAAATAAAAGTAGAAGATACATATTCGAGCCTCAATAATCATATTTAGTAACGATTGAAGTTAATTAAATTTTGGAGGCTTTAATAATGAATGAAAAACACCATAAACAGAGGCAAACTTTATTAGAGGAAAGCCATAATGAGAATCGAGACCTCTCCAATGATCAAGCTAAACTTCATTCCCAGACGATCGGCTCTAGGGGACCTGTACTGGAACAAGATAGTGTATTACACGAAACCTTACAAGAATTTATTCATGAAAAGATTTTAGAAAGACCTGTTCATGTAAAAGGATCTGGTGCATTTGGTTATTTTCAAACGATATATTCGATGTCCGAACATACAAAACTGAGCTTTTTACAAAATTCTAATCAGAAAGTTCCTGTTATGGTTCGCTTTTCGTTAGCTGTCAGTACGAAAGGAACACCTGATACATCTAGAAATGTGCGTGGTTTTTCTACAAAATTTTATACAGAAGAAGGCGTTTTTGACCTTTTGTGTAATCACATTCCTGTCTTTTCTGTTCGTGATGCGATACGATTTCCGGAATTTATTAAAGCACTCTTACCTTCACCAAAAAATAATTTAATTGATCCTGATAGGTTTTGGAGCTTTGTAGCAAGAGCGCCTGAATCGATTCACTTTGTTATACGGTTATACTCGGATGCTGGTACGGTAAAAAGTTTTCGCCACATTCCAGGACATAGTGTAAATACATATGTATGGATAAATGCTCAAGGTATTAGAAAGTACGTTAAATACAATTGGTACCCATTTGAAGGTGTACAATACATTGGTCGCGAAGAAGCAAATAGACTAGCCGCTGAAAATCCTGATTACGCTGGTAAAGATTTATACGATGCGATTGCGGCTGGTAAACCGGTTGAATATGGCTTATATGTCCAGCTCATGGACCCAAAGGATAAAGCAAATCTTTCTTATGATCCTTTAGACGATACAAAAGTATGGGATGAAAAAGAGTATCCTCTAATGCCAGTAGGCAAATTGGTATTAACTAAAAATCCTGATAATTATATGGAACAAGTAGAAAAAGTCGCCTTCTCCCCTTCTAATTTACTAGACGGCGCAGAATTATCTGATGATAAAATACTTCAGGGCCGTGCCAATATTTATAGTGATTCTCAAAGAAGAAGAATTGGAGCTGAATTTCGTAAATTACCGGTTAACCAACAGCAAAATTGGATACCAGCTAATCAAATTACAAGTGGTGATGGAAGATATGTTGAAGGCAAACTTGAAAGAACTTCTATAACAAAGCAAGACGATTTTGGGCAGGCTGGTGAATTCTATACGAGGTTAACTCAAATAGAAAAAGAACACCTTGTCGAAAATTTAGCTAGTGATTTGAAAGTCATATCTGATGATATTAGAAAGAAGGTTATGGAGTATTTCAGTAAAGTATCATCTGACTTAGCAAAGAGAATTGAAATTGAAATGAAAAATTGATAAGAAGATTAAAAACGTCATTATTACGATTAAAATGACGTTTTTTTGTATAAAATTTATTAATTTCCAACACAGGGGAAGGTGCAAGGTCCACTGGAAAATCAAGAAGTTCAGTCACCCTACGGAGAAATTCCTTTAACTGTCAAGCACGAGCTGTTGAAACAAACACCCCTAAAAACACCAGGTGGTAGTGTACGAATTGTCGACTCTTCTAACTTTCCAATTTCAAAAACTGTCGCAGCAGCACTCGTTGAGATTGAACCGGGTGCAATGAGAGAACTTCATTGGCATCCAGATAATGACGAATGGCAGTATTACCTTACCGGACAAGGGCGAATGACTATATTTACTGGAAACGGTGCAGCTCGTACATTTGATTATAGAGCCGGTGATGTCGGATATGTACCCTTTGCTACTGGACACTATATTCAAAACACCGGTACCGAAACATTATGGATTTTAGAGATGTTCAAAAGCAACCACTTGATGACGTATCGCTCAATCAATGGATGGCACTGACGCCTAAGAATTAATTAAGAGCAACTTAAATGTTGGTTCAGAATTGATCGATTCTCTGCGTAAGGAGAAATGGCCTGTTGTTAAATATGATGATTGATCGCTGTGGTGATCTTTTTTAGTTGACTTAACATTTCTGGTTAACGGATAATCAACTTCTCTTTTTAAAACCATTTACATCTATTTCGGGAATTGAAATGGCGATGGAACCATATAAATTTATGAAAGGAGTGGAGACATAAAATGCAAGTAATGAACGAGTATTATCGTAAGAATGTGAGTGTTGTATACATTATGACTAATAATGATGTAATGAATCAAATCATTGCCTTTTATAGGGACATGAATGGAATGCTCACTTTTGGTGGATCTTACCCAACTTATGGCAGAGGTACTGGAACAAAAGAAGTCTCCACTGCAACAGCAAACGATGGCGTTGATCCCCTTACTTCACAAGGCGCTCTAACTCTGTCCCATGATGGACGTTTCCTACTTGCCGTTAACGCAGGAAGCCATAGTATCAGCAGTTTCATCATAACCGATAGTGGAACACCTGTCCTCGTGGATGTAAAGCCATCAGGAGGTGCTCAGCCCAATAGTGTTGATGTGTTTGGTAATCTTGTATATGTCTCCAATGTAGGTAATGCAGAAAACAATTTTTCTTCCAATATCACTGGTTTTCACATCCATGATAACGGACGCCTTACTCCTATTCCCGGATCCACCCATTCTCTCAGTACATTCAATGCTCAGCCCGCTCAGGTTCTCTTCACTCGTGATGGTAGTAAAATCCTTGTATCCGAGCTTACTTCAAACCATCTTAGTGTATTCCATGTAAATCCACATGGTACGGTTACAGAACCAATCGTGAATGATTCTTATGGTCAAGGACCATTGGGTGCTTATTTTCTATCCTCTGGAATCCTCTTAGTTACTGAAGCAGGTTCAAATGCCCTGTCATCCTATTCAATGAATAATACCGGGACCCTTCATGTGATCAGTGGCTCTGTACCAAATGGATATAAAACCGCATGCTGGGTTGTAACAACGAGGAATGAGCACTTTGCATATGTTACCAATACTTTAAGCGGCACCATCTCCACTTACCGAATCGGTCGCAATGGAGCCCTGTCAGTGATAAGGCATATTACCAGCACACCGCCAGGTACAGCTCCAGGACTGCCCATGGATGTTGGAGTGAGTAAAGATGGGCGGCATTTTTATACTCTTAACGGAAATCAGGGCACAGTCTCCGTATTTACAATTCAAGATGATGGAAGTTTGGTTAGACTGCAAGTTGCTGCTTGGACTAACATTCCTTATCTTGGATCGCAAGGGTTAGCCATTCTTTAAAATTATTTAGTTTAACTATATTTGGTGGAATCTAAAATAAAGGAGTTGTTACATTTTTACAAAAGCGAATTAAAAAGGAGCGATAGTGTGAGGAAAATGACTTTCATCGTGCTATTTTTGCTTGCTACAGGGATGATTTTGTTACACACTTCTGAACAACAAAATAAAATATCCTCTCCATATTCAAAACAAACTGAAATTAATGAGAC
>NZ_JBALPC010000101.1:0-242 GCF_036965225.1 Bacillus sp. JJ1474
CGAAGTATTCGTATCCGCAACCTCTTCAATGACATAATCATTGTACGGAGTGTTTTCAATGATATGCTTTATGATTTGAGTTGCTACACCCTGTCCTCTAAATTCTGAAGCTGTTCCAACAAACTCAATCGACCCCGTATTGGGCGGAAATTCTTCAAAAGGCGCTTCAAATTCCTTCTTTAGAAAGATCCCTGCCATGCTTCCCTTGAAAAATCCCAGATGCTTCCTTAATTCCTTTTTAT
>NZ_JBALPC010000101.1:281-573 GCF_036965225.1 Bacillus sp. JJ1474
ATTTTATTATTAGCTATCGCTACATAAAATTGATTCAAAACAAACATATGAGCAAAAGCTTTTGCAATTTTATTTTTATCCTTTGAAAAAAAAACGAGCCATTGTGAGAACCCTTCTGAAAATATTTCAGACATTTGTTTCCTCACATCAAAATCTACTTTATCTGCTTTCAAAATAGTAAATTTATAATTTTCAGATTCCATATATTATATTACTCCTTTTTAATGAATGATATATGTTCATTATTATAATCCTATTCCACAATCTGGCCCGTTTGAGGAACAGTGGTAAA
>NZ_JBALPC010000101.1:645-6290 GCF_036965225.1 Bacillus sp. JJ1474
GTTACTTTAACTGTCCCAAACATTATTCCATACAAAAACGAAAATTCTTAATTTACGGGTTTTCTCCAAACGACTCCTCTTCGCTCATATTCCATTGACACTTCTGTGAATCCGTCATTTTGTTTTTGATCAAGTATTGGAGTTCTTCTGTACTATTCTTTTGCTCTTTTGAGCCATGCCTTGACGGCCTCTTTGTAATTTCCTTGTATGAAATCTGATCAGTATTACCCCATTTCTTCCAGGGAACTTTATCGTATTTATGGTGCTGATAATACTTCCATGGATGGATGCTCCCCGGCGCATAATTATACGTGCCCATGTTTACTAGATTAGTTACAATCTCTCCAGTCTCGATATGATAGACTACTTCAAAGCGACCATTCGACGATACGAACTTTACATGATACGTTGCGTCCAATTCAGTTTCTTCGTACCTGTGATACTTGGCGCTGAATAGTCGCCACTTGCCGCAAGCTGCGAGTTCAATCATCTCATCTAATCGCTCTGGGGCCTCCCCATATCGATTCAGTTCATTTCGAAAATAATGAACCTCCTCCGTAACGTATGCAAGTTGCCTGACATGTCGATCAAAAGTATCAAAAAATAAATAATAATGCTGATGCCCAACCAACATCTCTTCATTTTCCCTCAAATCATGCATCAAACGAGTGAGAATCGCGTGTGATCCAATCGCTTTGGAACGGTCAAATACATACCATTTTCGATGCTGTGAGCGAATTTGATCATACTGTGCCGAGAGTTCTGAAAAGTATGCCTCTGTTAAAAAATCGGACTTGATTGTCACATGCACAACAGGATATACAAAATTTTCATCCAGACGATGGTACCCGTAGGGTGGTCATAGTTCAAGTAGGAAGTTGAATTTTTAAGATACACGAGCTTTTCTACTAACCTTACAAACTAATCTCATCAATGCACTGTGTACTGGAGGAAATATCGTAAAGATAACATTCATTGTTCTACGCATTGGCATCGGACAAATTACAGGTTTATTTTTATGGATACCGTCTAAGGCAATTTTCGCAAGTTGTTGTGGAGACATCATCTTTTGTTTTTTCAATTGTTTTGTAATAAGAGACTTATTGATATTTATTGCTTTCGCCTCATCAAAAATAGGTGTATCAACAAATGTTGGACAAATCGCGCTTACTTTTATGCCAAATTCCTCCGCTTCATAATGAAGGGATGTAGTTAGACCTACAACTGCATGTTTTGTTGTGGAGTAGGCTGAAGATACTGGGGAGGGTCCAAGGCCTGCAGCTGATGCCGTGTTAACTATATGTCCGAAGCCTTGTTCTTTCATGATTTTATACCCAATTTGAGTTCCATTAATGACTCCCCATAAATTTATGTCTACAATTTCTTTCCAGTCTTCTATCGACATATCATATAATTCGCCGTACATGGCAATACCTGCATTGTTAAAAAGGTAATCTAACCGGCCGAATTCTTGATAGACTTCATTAATCGCACGTTCAACACTTTTAAATTCGGTTACATTTAAATAAACAAACCTAGAATTGATGGCTTCTTTATTAAGCTCAGCTTTAAAAGTCTTCCCATCTCGTTCATTAATGTCTGAAATAATAACAAATACATTTTTAGAAACTAATTCATTGCAAATTGCCTTACCTATCCCTGATGCTCCGCCCGTTACAATAGCAACTTTCCTATACCCTTCCATTACTACTTCCTCCTAAATAATTTTTTTACTACTGAAGGGACTTATGGTCGAAGAATAAAAGTCGATCTATCATTGTTGCATATTCGTCTGCAACAAGTGCTGCACCAGTACTATTTAAATGAATGCCATCTAATGTGAAGTGAAGTCCTCGCTTTTTTGATAACCGGTCGATGCTAGTTGGATTTTTATAAAAGAGTACATCCAACATCACTCTCATAACTTTGATGCTGACGTAATCTGAACAAGTGACTTTAGAAAGGTGTTTCTCAAATACGGAATGCATATCTAAAAAACTTACATTTGAGTGTTTTCTAGAGAGGGATTGGATGATGGAAGATAAATTTTTTATTTCTTTATTCGATTCATTCTTTGATGTTTCACCCACTAATGCTGGTGAAACTGTAACCACCTGTTTAGAAGAAGCTATAACCATTTCTAATACTTTGTTGTAATACTCCCTAAATTCCTCGGGATCTTTTGCAACAGGCTGTGCTTGGACTCTCAATAATTTTGAATAAACATCATTGACTCCAATCCAAAGGAAAATAAGATCATAATCTGTATCTAATTTTACTTTTGTTAAACGGGTATGCAAACTTTTAACTGACTCCCCTGGTTTGCCTAGATTATCAAACAAAATATTTGGATAATTATCTTTTAAAATGTTAACAAAAGACACTCCAGGACGACCTTCTGTTAAACTGTCACCTAGTAATCCTATTTTCATTATTAAATTCCCCCTTTTTTATTGACCCTAAAAAAATCATAATTGCTTGTTTAAAAAGAGGCTCAAGCGAACTCAATTCTTGAGTATTCGTAAGCTGGCATAAGCCACCAAGCCACGTTCCTAGTAATACAGTCCATTCATCTGGATTTCCTGCTATAAACTCCCCCTTTTCTATACCCTCTTGAAAGATTGAGCGATAAGAACTCATCGGGACAACGGCTAATTCATATAATTGTTTTACAGATTCTGGACTTGAGTTTGGATTTGAAGCTAACTCCTGTCCTGATTTTAATAAGGGTGTTTGGTAATTATAGAGTACGTGCATAGCAATGCCATACAATTTTTCTGTTGCGGTTAAGTAAGTAGATTCTATTTTCACCCACTTGTCGTACCAATCTCGCATAGTTTTTTGTGCCAAAAGGACAAAAAGCCGCTCTTTGTTCTGGAAATGATAATAAATGTGTCCCTTACTGTAACCAGAAGCTTTTGAAATATCACCAACTGATGTTTGATTATAGCCTTTTTGAGAGAACAGAATTGAAGCATTTTCCATGATTTCATTTTTTGCATTCTCACCATCATAACGCCTTTTGTTCAACGAGATGCTCCTTCCTCTAAATTGAACGTTCGTTCTATTTTAATTATACATATTTTTACTGAATTATCATTAATATACATTAAATTTACACATTATTGTCACTATTCACATAATATATACTAATCAAATCTACTTATAAAGATTTTGCTTATTAATTAATTCTAATTGTTCAACTATCCTTCTTCGTCCAATAACATTTACAAAAAAGGGTACTTCTCCTTCTTGAAGGTAAGCACCCGTGAGCACTAGTACAATTTTTCACAATCTAACTTTTTAAATAAATACATTTTCTACTTCTTCGTAAAGTATGCCATCGAGATTAAATCATAATAAATATCTTCATCTACTTTTATAGCTTTTACTTTACGTCCTTCCTCAACAAAGCCAACCCTTTCGTATAAAGAGACTGCATTCGTATTTTCAGCAAACACTTCGAGGCAGACTTTTTCAATTAAAGGATTTTCTTTTGCCCAAGCCAACAATAAAGTTAGCATGGCTTTACCAACCCCTTGATATCTATATTTATCTGCAACACTCATACCAAATGAACCTCGATGTTGTATTCGCTTTTTATGACCATTATGGAAGTCTAAAAACCCGATAATATTACTTTGATATTCTGCTATTATTGCTAACTTGCCATTGTCATCAAAAATCTCTTTTAAGAATTGTTTTTGTCGTTCATAGGATACCTTGAATTCAGCTTCCGTTGTAAGTAAAAAAGGAGCTTCGCTAATAATGGTTTGATTAAACCTCAATACCTTCTTCGCATCTTCAGGTAATGCCGTTTTTATTGTACATGGTTCCCCGTTTTTAGTTACGAAGTTCTTCGGTTGAATGAACCCCATAGAAAACCACTCCCCCATTTGTTTTCTATATAATTTCTTTCGCTTTATGCGAATTTCCTTTTTTTATTAACCTGTTAGTTATTTTAGGTGCATTCTTTCACTAACACCATAATTTCAATACCATAAGTTTTAATTCCCCTTGATATTCTTCCTCCAATAAATGGCCCTATTACTGAAAAAGGCACAATTCCTCTTCAAGAATTGCGCCCGATCGTAAGATCAAGATAATGATTATAATTGCAGCCTTTAGCTTGTTGAACTAACACATCTTTTAGTTCAACAAATGTATCGAGTCTAATAATTAAAGCAAATATTTAACTGTCCGTAAAGTGTACTCGATTATTGTGCTATCGTCTCCGTTTATTTGAATTTAGGTCAAAGTTTCAACTAAGCAAATTGTGTCAATAGTTGGTTGAACTTGTCACGTTCTTCCCAGAAAGGGCCATGACCACTATATTGAAACGGAACAAGCTGTGAATTTCTTATTTTTTCATTTAGTTCCTGAGCTTGTGCAAATGGAATAACTTTGTCATGAATACCGTGAATGATTAAAGTAGGAACATTAATTTTTGAGAGATCCGCATGTAGCTTCTCATCTCTTAATGTCTTTATAATAGCAGCTGTTGACCAACTTGCTGCTTGTAATCCCATTTGTAAAAACCAGTCCGAAAATGGTTTAGTTATAAACTGAAAGAAAAAGCCATCTATTACGTCCTGTATCATTTTAGGCCGGTCATTTAAGGTTTCTTTAAGAAAGTTATTAGCAGTTTCTGCGGTAAATCCAGTTGGGGCTGCCGCATCAACAAGAACAAGCCTTGATACCCCAAAACCGTTGTGACGAGACATATACCGAATTGCGATAGCCCCGCCTGTAGAGTGACCTACAAGAGTAAAATTGTTTATTTGAAGTGTACTAACTACTGTGCGGATATCATCTGCAAGTCCGTCAAAAGTATAGCCGGTCATTGGTTTATCCGAATTGCCAAAGCCCCTCCAGTCTATACCAATACAGCGATAGCCCATACCAGGAAGAACATTAATCTGATATTCAAACTGTTTATGGCTTAACGGCCAGCCATGCAAAAATACGATGGTCTTATTTCCCCCCGGGTTAATATCTTCTACATATAAGTTCACACCTGGCTCTACAACAACAAAGTATCCCATGAAGATCCCTCCCTAGTTAATATGGTTTCAACAAAAGATATTCATTTTGGTTAACATAGATGAGTACCTATTCCAGTTGTAGGGCAGAGAAGCGAAAAAGGACGGGGTTTATTGAACTTTCCGATCCCTTTTGTTTAAGCACATACCATCAGCATCTAAGATGGTATTCTGACAGATATTAATTTTCAGAAAATAATTCTCCTTTTTGCTCATTCCGATATACCTGCAATTCCTTATCCGAATTGATGATTATTTTACTGTTATCTGTTAATGTAATCTCAAGAGGAAATATGGCAGACGTTTTATCAGAAAATATCCATCTTCTCCCTGGTTGGGCTAATATAATAAATATTCCCTTCCTCCTTTCACCCATGAAATTAAGGAACTGTCTACTTATTGTTTTATTGTCACGCTCTATTACACCAATTTGATTTAGTTTTTCGCTTACACTTATAGTGTCTTCTACAATTAAACCTATTTCACTAATGTTTAAAATGCTTTTAACGGAAAAAGGTTCTATACTATCTTCAGCAATTTCATATCTTGAAATAAATTCTACTATATTACCAGAAGGGTCATAGAAATAAAGAGCAAGTGCAG